>JALYZB010000141.1 GCA_030945945.1 Actinomycetota bacterium
CACCCCAGGTCAGCGCAGCACCACCGACCTCCACCAGCGCGGTCGCGTCGGGATCGCGGTCGACGGTCGCCTGGAGCATGTGGACCAGGGAGGAGGGCCGCTGCGCGTAGCGCGCGATGCCGTCCTCGCCGCGGAGGACGCCCTCGGTGCTGTACGGGTTGCGACCCCGTTTCGCCGGTATCAGTGCCACCCGTGCTCCTCTCCTCGATGCTGGTCGTGGGTCCGGCCATCCTATGCGGCGCCGGGCGCCGCGCGCGCCGCGCGGCCGGTTGCTCCGGTGCCCAGCGCCCGATCCGGCTCAGGTGTCGCGGCGGACCATCAGCACGGCGGCGATTGCGATCGCCCCGGCTGCCCACGCACAGAACACGGCGAATCCAGCCCACGGAGCCAGCGTGTTCGGATCCGGGTTGATCGTCCAGACCGCGCCGCCCGCGTTGCTGGGCAGAAACTTGTCCACCGAGTCGGTGAAGCTGGCCGGCAGCAGCCCGAGGATCGGGGGTAGCACGAAGACGAGCGCCGCCAGCGCCGAGATGCCTCCGGCGGTACTGCGAAGCGCGGCCCCGAGCCCGAGGCCGAACAGGCCCCTCACGGTCATGTACGGGGCGGCCCCGATCAGCGACCTCAGTACTCCGGAGTGCGCGAGGGCGATGTCGATGGGCTGCCCGGAGAGGATCGCCTCGCCGGCGAAGAAGGTGATCAGCACGGCGGGGAGGTTGACGCTGAATGCGACCAGGGCGAAGACGAGCACCTTTCCCCACAGCACCGGCGGTCGTTTCGGGTGACGGCGCAGCGGCGCTCATCGCACGACCTCCCCGGGCTCGGCGGGTCCCGGGCTCGAGGTGCCGTGGTATTCGACCTCGTCACCGGTGAGCTCCATGAACGCCTCCTCCAGAGAGGCGCGTTGCGGCGTCAGTTCGTAGAGCACGATCCGGTGCTCGGCCGCGATTCGGCCCAGCTGCTCGGCGTGGATCCCTGTGACCGACGCGGCCGACGGTTCCAGCGGCTCCACCGTGACCGCCGGCCCGGCGATTGCGGTGCACAGTTCGTCGAGCTGGGGCGAGCGAACGCGGACCGAGTGCTTGGACGAGCCCTGCAGGAACGCGTTGACCTCGGCGTCGGCGATCAGACGCCCGCGGCCGATCACGATCAGGTGCTCGGCGGTGAGCGCCATCTCGCTCATCAGGTGCGAGGAGACCAAGACGGTGCGTCCCTCGCCGGCGAGGCGCTTGAGCAGGTCACGCACCCAGCGGATCCCCTCGGGATCGAGCCCGTTGACCGGCTCGTCAAGCATCCGGCCGAGCGGCCGGCGTGAACGGACCGGGCCTCCAGCAGCGCCCCGACCCCGTACAACGGACAGGCATGGTCTCGGTAGAGCTTGCCGTTGACCAGCGCGCGACCGCTGTCGGGCGAGTCGAGCCCCAGGATCAGCCGCATGGTGGTGGACTTGCCCGACCCGTTGGGCCCGAGGAAGCCGGTCACGATTCCCGGCCGGACGCGGAAGCTCAGCCCATGCACGGCGACCTTGTCCCCGTAGCGCTTGCTCACGTTCTCGACGGTCGATCATGCGAGTCAGTCTCCGATCGGTGGCCCGGACCGAGCAGTCCGGCCGCTGTCATCGTGCTGACGCCCGTGGCGGATCGTCCCGACCTCAGCTGTCAAAGCCGAGTCCGAGCCGGTCCAGCAGCCCCAGCCACAGGCCTCGCCGGCCCTCGCGCCGGTCCGCGGCGGCAAGCCGGTTGCGGGTCAGCTGGATCACCGCGGAGCGCAGCGGCTCGGGCGGGAACGGCACCGGGCGCGTGCGCGTGAAGCGCAGCGCGGTGGCCGCGGAGTTGCGGCCGTCCAGCAGGTCAAGCGCGACCTGGGCGCCGAACCGGCTGGCGCCGACTCCCAGCCCGGTGTAGCCGGCGGCGTAGGCGACGCGACCGCCGTGGGCCACGCCGAAGAACACCGCGAAGCGGCTGCAGGTGTCGATCGCGCCGCCCCAGCGGTGGGTGAAGCGCACGCCCTCGAGCTGCGGGAAGGTCGTGAAGAAGTGCTGGGAGAGCCGCGCGAAGGTCGGTGCGTGATCCTCGAGCCGGGGGCCGACGGGACCTCCGTAGCGGTAGACCGCGTCATAGCCGCCGAACAGGATGCGGTCATCGCCGGTCAGCCGGTAGTAGTGAAACTGGTTAGCGCCGTCCGCGATCCCCTGGCGATGGCGCCAACCGATCTCGCCGAGCTGCGTGGCTGACAGCGGCTCGGTCACCAGCGCGTAGTCATAGACGGGCGCGATGTAGCGGCGCACGGCGGGCAGCGCCCCCGTCTGGGCGCCGGTGCCGATGAGCACCCGGCGGGCTCGGACCTGGCCGTCGGCAGCCACGACCGTGACCTCCGCGTCCCGCGGGCGCAGCGCGTGAACGGGACTGTGCTCGGCGATCTGCACCCCGGCTGCGACGGCCGCGCGGCGCAGTCCGTCGCCCAGCTTGCCCGGATGCACGAGCGCCGTCCCGCCCGGTGACCACAGTCCCGCGAGATAGGTCGGTGATGCAACCTCGGACCGGACGGCCTCCTGATCCAGCCGCCGGGCCTCGTGTCCGAAATTGCGCATCAGCTCGGCAAGCTCGTCCAGCTCTCCGATCTGATGCGGTTGCAGCGCGACGTCCAGCGCCCCGGTCTCCTCGTAGTCGGCGGCGATCGCGTGCCGCTCCAGATCAGAGCGCAGCGCAGCGAAGTTCTCCCCGCCGAGCTGCTCCAGCGTTGCCATCTCGTCGGCAAAGCGGCTGCACCCGTTGGCCAGGCCGTGGGTCAGCGACGCGTCGAGAAAACCTCCGTTGCGTCCACTCGCCGCCTCGCCACAGCGGCCTGACTCGAGCAGGACCACGCTGCGCTCGGGCGCATCGCACGCGGCGTGCAGGGCGGCCCACAGGCCGGTGAAGCCGCCCCCGACGATGCACAGGTCGGCGTCGACGACGCCCTCCAACCGGGGGTGGGGATCGCGCGTGGGTAGGTCGTCGAGCCAGAACGGGCGAGTCGACGCGTCTGCGAACGCGCCGATCTGCTCGGTGGTGGGCGCCGTAGTGGGCCAGGGCGCGGTCATCGGTCACCGCCGCAGCTCATCCGGCACGACTCTACGTCGGGCCCGGGGCAGGGACGGCCCTCGCTGGCCGTGCCGCTCCGGGGGGGATAGGATCGGCATCCGCTGTGTTGATCTTCGCCACCGCCATCGGCGATTGCGGGCTCCAGTGGGGGCCGTCCGGGGTCACCCGCGTCGTGCTGCCCGGTGACCCCGTGCTCGCTCGCGCGCGCGGTGACGATCTGGTCGCGGCGCCGGAGCCGGTGCGCGCCGCAGTGCAGGGCATCGTCGCGCTGCTGGACGGCGAGCCGCGGGACCTGCGCGACGTGCGGCTCGACGAATCCGCGCTGCAGCCCTTCCCGCGCCACGTCTACGCGGCGACGCGAGCGATCGACCCCGGGACCGTGGCCACCTACGGCGAGATCGCCCGTGCGGTCGGCGACCCCGGGGCGGCCCGAGCGGTCGGTGCGGCCCTGGGTGCCAACCCATATCCAGTGATCGTGCCGTGCCATCGGGTGCTCGCCGCCGACGGAGCTCTGCACGGATTCTCGGCCCCAGGCGGAATCGCCACCAAGCGCCGGATGCTCGAGCTCGAGGGCGCTCCGGGCTTCGCGCAGAGGACGCTGTTCGCCTGATTCAGACCGTGGCGGCAGGCGCCACGGCGAGGTCACGACAGAGCTGCCGGCACGACTCGTCAGACAGCGCGGCCACCGGGACTGCGGCGTGTGGCAGCATCGACATATGTCGCTAGCATCCTGCCATGCATCGGCTCGTGGCACTGGCCCTACCCGACGTCGTCGCCTTTGACCTCGCGGTCCCGGCCCAGGTGTTCGGCCATGGCGATGAGCGCTCGAGGTACACGTTTGCGGTGTGCGCGGCGCGACCGGGGTCGGTGCCGACCACGACGGGTTTCGCGCTGCAGACCCAGCTCGGCCTCGACGCTCTGGATTCTGCGGACACCGTCGTCGTGCCCGGATACATGCCGACCAATGACCCGCCCGAGCCGGTCCTGGCAGCCTTGCGCCGCGCGCACGCCCGGGGCGCCCGGATCGTCTCGGTCTGCGTCGGCGCCTTCGCGCTTGCCGCCGCCGGCCTGCTCGATGGCCGCGCTGCCACCACGCACTGGGATCATGCCGACGAGCTCGCCGCTCGCTTTCCCGCCGTTGCCGTGCGCCCCGAGGTTCTCTACGTCGACGAGGGGCAGATCCTGACCAGCGCGGGCATCGCGGCCGGTATCGACCTCTGCCTGCACATCGTCCGCAACGACCACGGGGCGGCCGCGGCGGCGGCGGTCTCGCGCCGGATGGTGGCCGCGGTGCACCGGCCCGGCGGGCAGGCTCAGTACATGCGGCGGCCCGTGCCCGCGAGTGGGCCGTCGCTCGCCGCCACCTGCGAGTGGGCGATCAGCGAGATGCGCCGCCCGGTGACTGTCGAGGACCTCGCTGCGTACGCCGGCTATTCGCCGCGCAGCTTCGCGCGCCACTTCGTCGCCGAGAGCGGGATGACCCCGATGCGCTGGCTCAACGCCCAGCGTCTGCTCGAGGCCCGGCGCCTGCTCGAGGCCACCGATCTCCCGATCGAGGAGGTCGCCCACCTCTGCGGACTTGGGAGCGCGGCCAATCTGCGCCTGCACCTGGGCCGCGAGGCATCGACGACGCCGACGGCCTACCGCAATGCCTTCCGTGGCGGCTCTGGCTTCGGTTTCGCCGCCGGCACTGAAGCGGCACTGCGGGTCGTCACGACCGCGCTCGCCAAGGGCGCCACGGCCGGCGGGAAGGTCTCGGCGGCTGGATCTCCTCAGAGCTCGAGCTGAGGTTGCCGATCGCGGCCGGCAACCTGTTGACAGCGTCGCCGGAGGTGTGCCGCTCGGAATTGACGGCCGGCCCGCCGGCGGTCTGGGGATCGCAGGGGGCACGCCGGCCCAGGACGCCGAGATCGCTGCCGCGACGCTGGACGGGGGCGGGCTCGCCGAGTAGCTCGGCTGTGCGTTTGGAGTGCCTGGTAGGACTGGTGCGGCCGATGCGCACCGATCGACACGCCGAGCGTCACCTCAGCTACCGCTCAAACTGGTTGCGCGCGGCCGTGCTGGGCGCCAACGACGGGATCGTGTCCACCTCGAGTCTGGTGCTCGGCGTGGCCGCCTCGGGGGCGGCGAGCAGTGCGATTCTCACCGCAGGCATCGCCGGGCTGGTCGCCGGTGCGCTCTCGATGGCGGCCGGCGAGTTCGTGTCGGTCAGCTCCCAGCGCGACACCGAGCAGGCAGATCTGCGCGTTGAGGAGCGCGAGTTGCGCACCTACCCCGAGCACGAACTCGAGGAGCTGACCGGGATCTACGAGGGGCGGGGCGTCCCCCGTGATCTGGCGCGCGAGGTCGCGATCGTCCTCACCGAGCGCGATGCCCTCGGCGCTCATGCCCGGGACGAGCTGGGCCTGGGGAACGATCGCCAGGCGCGTCCGCTGCAGGCCGCCGGAGCGTCGGCGGTCTCGTTCTCGGTCGGGGCAGTGCTGCCGGTCCTGTCGGTGGCCATCTCGCCCTCCGGCCTTCGCATCGTGGTGTGTGTGGTGGCCACGGTGCTCGGGCTGGCGGGTCTCGGAGCCCTCGGGGCACGGCTGGGCGGTGCCAACATGACCCGCGCCACCGCGCGCGTGGTCGGCTGGGGGGTGCTGGCGATGGGGGTCACCGCCGGGATCGGCAGCCTGGTCGGCGGGGTGGGGGGCTGAGCGTGTCCGCGGCGCCGCGCGGTCACTGCAGGGCCGCGAGCACCAATCGCAGCGCTGACGGGATCTCGACCGGGCGACGCGTCTCGCGATCGACGAACACGTGGACGAAGTGCCCGTTGGCCGCGGGGTCGGCAGCGCCGGCGGGGAACAGCCCGATCTCGTAACGCACGCTGGAGCGCCCCAGCCTGCTGACGCCCAGTCCGGCCTCGACGGACTCGGGGAAGGTCAGCGGCGCCGCGTAGGTGCAGTGCGATTCGATGCAGAGGCCGATCACCGCTCCCCGGTGCATGTCCAACGCGCCGGAGGTGATCAGGTGGTGGTTGATCGCGGTGTCAAAGAAGGCCAGGTACTCGACGTTGTTGACGTGGCCGTAGACGTCGTTGTCGTTCCACCGCGTCGGGATAGTCAGCCAGGACCGGTAGTCGGAGCGATCCACCGTCATTGACCTCAGTCGAAGACGACGACCTGGCGAACGCCCTCGCCGCGGCTGAGGCGTTCGAACCCGGCCACGAGCTCGTCCTGGCGCAGGCGGTGGGTGAGCAGCCGTTCGACGGGAAGCTTGTTCGCTCGGTGCAGCGCGATGAATCGCGGGATGTCGCGCGACGGGACGCAGGAGCCCAGGTAGGAACCCTGCAGGTGGCGCTCCTCGGTGGTCAGCGTGACCGCCGGCAGCCGCAGCTCGGCGTCGGGATGCGGCAGCCCGACGGTGGTGGTCGTCCCGCCTCGACGCGTGCTCCGGTAGGCCTGCGCGAGCACGCTCGCGTTGCCCACCGTCTCGACCGCGTGCTCGACCCCGCCGCCGGTGAGTTCCCTGATCTGCTCGCTGACGGTGTCATCGGCGCCGAGCGCGTGGGCGGCCCCGAGCTCGGTGGCCAGGGCGAGCTTCTCGGGCATACGGTCAACGACGATGATCGGCCAGGCGCCGGCCGCGAGGCCGCCCAACAGGGCAGCGAGCCCGACGCCGCCAAGCCCGAAGACGGCGAGGCTCTGCCCCGGCGAGACCCGGGCCGCGTTGACGACCGCGCCGACGCCGGTGAGCACGGCGCATCCGAACAGGGCCGCCAGCTCCCAGGGCAGCTCAGGGTCGATCCGGACCAGGGAGTGGTGGTCCACGACGGCGTGGTCGGCGAAGCCCGAGATCCCCAGATGGTGGTGCACCGCCCCGGCGTCGTCAGACAGGCGACGCTGCCCGCCCAGCAGGGTGCCGATCGCGTTGGCGACGGCGCCCGGCTCGCACAGGGCCGGCCGGCCCTGGTCGCAGGGGCCGCACGCCCCGCAGCTGGGGACGAACGTCGCGACGACGTGATCGCCGACCGCCAGCCGGTCCACCCCCAGGCCGACCGCGATGACCTCGCCGGCGACCTCGTGGCCAAGGGCGATCGGCATCGGCCGTGGGCGGGATCCGTCAATGACCGAGAGATCTGAATGGCACAGCCCGGCTGCGGCGACGCGTAGCAGCACCTCGCCGTCACCGGGCGCGTCGAGCGCCAGCTCGCGCAGCACCGGTGGGCGCCCGCGCTCCTCCAGGACCAGGGCGACTGTGTTCATCGGTCCCAAGCATGCCGAAAACCATGCCTCGAGGGCCGCCCCGTGCCGCGCGGCCGGGAGATGCCCTTCCGGGGCCAGCATCGGACGCGCCCGCTTCCCAGCCGCTGCCGACAGCGCGTCGCGCGCTTCTGCGGCCCGCCCCGATTCATCACCGGACAGACCAGCCGCGTCTTCTCTCGATCGCCGCCAACACCGCCGCCTTCGGCTTCCAGTGGGACCCCTACCCCTTCATCCTGCTCAACCTGGCGTTCTCCACCCAGGCCGCTCGAGCGAGCCCGCTCCTGAATCGAGGGCCGGCGGCGCCCGGCGGTCCCCGCCGGACTTGCTACATCTGACCCATGGCCCCCCGAAACCTCGTCAACCTGAGCGCCGTTGCCAAGGGCTACGGCAGCCGCTCGGTGTTCGACGGCGTGACCCTGGGCGTCAGCGAGGGGGAGCGCATCGGTGTCGTGGGGGCCAATGGAGCCGGCAAGTCGACGCTGTTGCAGCTGATCGCGGGGGTCCAGCCGCCCGATCGCGGCGCCGTGATCCGCACCAGTGCCGTGAGCCTGGAGCTGGTGCGCCAGCAGGCCGATTTGAACCCCGCGCGAACGATTGGCGAGGAGCTGGTCGGAAACCGAGCCGAGCACGAGTGGGCGGGGGATCCCGCGTTTCGGTCGGTGCTGGATGGGCTGCTGGGCGGGGTGACACTGGCCCGGTTCGCAGACGGGCTGCAGACCGGTATGGCCAACTTGTCCGGGGGCGAGCAGCGGCGGATCGCGCTCGCCAAATCCCTGCTGGACTCCCCGGACCTGCTGCTGCTCGACGAGCCGACCAACCATCTCGACGTCGAGGGGATCAACTGGCTCGCGCACTTCTTGGCAAGCCGCAGGGGGACGCTGTTGGTGATCACCCACGACCGGTGGTTCCTCGACGCCGTCTGCACCCGGACCTGGGAGGTGGCCGACGGCAATATTCTGCAGCGCGACGGCGGCTACTCCGCCTATGTCCTGGCCCGTGCCGAGCGCGACCGCCAGGGGGCGGTCCGCGCGGACAAGCGCCGCCAACTCGTGCGCAAGGAGCTGGCCTGGCTGAGGCGGGGGCCGCCGGCGCGCACCTCCAAACCGCGGTTTCGGATTGACGCGGCCAACGCGCTGATCGCCGACGAGCCTCCGGCCCGCGATGCGGTGGAGCTGCTGCGCTTCGCCACCGCACGCCTTGGAGACATGGTGCTGGATGCCGTCGACGTGTCGGTCACCCTGGGCGCGCTGCGCCTGCTCGCAAACGTCACCTGGCGGCTGGGACCCGGACAGCGCGTTGGTCTCGTCGGCGCCAACGGATCGGGCAAGACGACCCTGCTCAGGCTCCTGGCCGGCGATCGCTCGCCCGACTCCGGGTCGGTGGCGCGCGGATCCACCGTCCGACTGGCCGAGCTCTCGCAGGACACCGCTGAGCTGCCCGCCGGCCTGCGGGTGCTGGAGGCGCTGCAGGAGGTCCGCGGCCGCGCGACGAGCAGCGCCGGCGAGGAGCTGACCGCCAGCTCACTGGCCGAACGTTTCGGCTTTGGCGGTGAGCGGATGTGGACGCTGACCGACGATCTGTCCGGCGGGGAGCGCCGGCGCCTGCAGCTTATGCGCCTGCTGATGTCCGAGCCCAACGTGCTGCTCCTGGACGAGCCGACCAACGATCTGGACATCGACACCCTGACCGCCCTGGAGGACCTGTTGGATGGCTGGCCGGGCACGCTGGTGGTTGTCTCGCACGATCGCTACTTCGTCGAGCGGGTGTGCGACGACGTCTACGCACTGCCCGGGGACGGCGGTCTGCGCCACCTGCCCGGCGGGGTGGAGCAGTATCTGCAGCTGAGAGCCACCGAGCCGGGGCAGACCGCCCCGGCAGCACCGGGGAGGACCGTCCGACCGGGCGCCCAGCGGCAGGCCGCGCGCCGCGAGCTGACCCAGATCGAGCGCCGGTTGGAGAGCGCCGAGCGGCGCGGCGCCGAGTTGCAGCGCGCGATGAACGTCGCGGCCACGGATGCCGTCGCGCTGCACGCGCTCTCGGCGGAGGAGACGACGCTCAGCGCCGAGCGCGAGGCACTCGAGTCTCGATGGCTGGCGCTCTCCGAGGAGCTCGAGGACACCTAGACCAGCGTCCCAACTGCCGGACCGTCGAGCTCAGGGCTCGTGTGGGTTGTAGGTCAGCGGATCGTAGGGGAGCTCGGGGTGCTCGCCCGGCGTCGACAGGTCGTAGGTGCGCATCTCCCCCCGCTGCTGATCGAAGGCGATGGCGTGGGTCAGCGTGAGCGGGGGCGCGGGCGCCCCATTGAGCAGCGAGATCATTCGCTTGGAGACATAGCCCATCGCGCTCATCGCTCGCATGCGGCTCGCGAACAGCTCCTGGCCCACCGCCAGCGAGTTGTCGCGTAGGGCCTCGGCCAGCGGCCCGGTGCCCTCTGACAGCGCCCCGGCGTCGGTCTTCGCCCAAGCGGCGAGCTCGTAGATGGTGCGGTCGATGATGGCCACGCGCGTGTAGAAGCCGTAGAAGACCTGGTGCAGCGCATCGGGCCGTCCGGTCTTGGGGATCCCCTCGAGATAGCTCTCGAGGCTGTCCACCAGCGAGGGTCCGCTGGCCGGTCCGTCGGGCGACATGACCGTACCGTGGCCGAGCGTGGACGCGATTGTCAAGAACTCGCTGGTTTTCCGAGCGGGCGAAACGCGCCGCCTGCGTTCGTGCCTCATTTCGCTTGCGCACGACTGGTCGTGGGTACGCCACATGCGGTGACCGCCGGCCCAGGACCAGGAATGCCCATCGGCCGGCGACATTTACAGCCGAGTCTGGAGGTCCAGATGCGTAGAGCATTGGTGATGGCACTGGGGACAATCGGGTTGCTGGTCTGCAGCTGCGTCTCGGCGGTCGCGGTCACGGTGCCGAAGCTCCGGACTACGCCCTTCTCAGAGGTCGAGGCCGGAGTGACGCTGAGCAGCACGGGACTGCGCTTCGAGGACGTCTATCGGGTCAAGCGCTCGCCCGACGGCGAGGGGGCGGCCGTCCGAGACGGGACCTTTGGCGGCAGCACGTTCCCGGTCAGCGGGACCGACACGGTGACGTCGAACTACAAGGACGGCCGCCAGACCGCCTCCGAGACGTTCACCCTTGGCGTCCCCCGGCTCGACGGAGTCGGCACGATCGCTGGCCATGGCCGATGCACCGGCGGAACGAACCAACACCAGCTGGAAAAGTGCTCGTACACGTTCAAGGGGACCTACGACCTTCGGACCAGTGTCTTCGATATCACGCTCAGCGGCACCGACTCCCGGGTCACCGCCGGCGAGCCGAAATGACCGACCGCGAGGCTGGGTGTCAGTCAGCGTGCCGCACGGGGTGATCGGCTTACATGCCACATCCTTCCGAACTGGACGATGGTGCGCGCCGCCGCCGCGATAGCGTGAGGATGGCACGGCAGGACCACGTCGGCGTGGTGTGCGCGACGCCGACACATCCGCCACGATCATCATGTGAACGTGGGTGAGATCGAGACGAGGATGGCGATCGTGTAGCGCGAACTCGACCCGGCGAGAGATTCCGGTGCGGGTCGCGCCCGGAGGCGAGCTGGCAGCGACCGGGCGACGCGATCGACGACGAGCGACGGCGGCGCGTCCACGCTCGGTGCGTCGGAGGATGGGTCTTGCTCGAGCCCGTCCGGGCGCGTGAGACAGCGATCTGGCGGCGGTGACGGACCGTCTTCGCGGTGGACTGGCCGCCGCCTGCGAGCAGCAGGGCAGCGGTCGTAGGACTACGGCTGCGGCGTGGTCCCACACCCGGCTGGCGCCGGCCCGCCGCCGCGTTGGTGTCCGTTCCGCGTCGCCGCGCGTCGTGCTCCGGGTAGAAACCCACAGCGGAAATGCGGAGCGACCCCGATGGGGCAGGCACCACGGACGCCCACCGGCTGAGCCGCCCTTGCCGCCCGGTGATCGCGGCGCGACAACGTAGCGCTCGAAGCTGCGGCTCACGAACCGCGGGCGCGTCGTCGATCTCAGGGTCCCAGAAGGCGGCGCAGGGTGCGGTAGGGGACTGAGGAGAAGGCGTCGCCGATGCGCGGCGCGTCCACGGCGGGAAGGGGGACCCGGTTGGGGTAGCTCCAGAGCCAATCCCCCGGACGTTGCTGACCAGCCCGGTTGCGCCGGCGTCGGTGAGCCTGCGCCCCAACCGTGAGGTGCGTGAGTCCGCGGTTCGCGTTGGTGGCGGCGCTGCAGGCCCCAAACGTCCGGACTCGGGCCGCGCTCGGCGATCGACGAACGAAACGGAGAGGGGCCCCCGATGGACGACAAGCCCATGGCGGTTTTCGAGACCGGCGCAAAGGGGCCGAATCGCCCGTGTTTGCTGGGGTAGCAGTCTGGCTCACGACTGCTGCCGGTTTTCGCGGGTCGACGCGTCGACCACCGCCGCACCCGCGTCGGCCCCCGCTTTCGTCACGACCTGGTTCCTCGAAGACTCGGTCAGGTAGGCGGCACCCTGCGCGACTTCGACCCCGATGAAGCTGAAGCCCATCGACGGACGGGGCCGGCAGCCAGAGCGCGCCGGTAGGTCCTCATGTGTGCGGTACGGATCCTCGACCGGCCGGCGATCCGCGCTTGACGTCGGGCCTGCTGGAGGGCGCTGCGCTCTGGAGATCCTGCCGGCAGCGGCATATGCTCGACGGCAGCGGCTATCGATTGCGCGAGCCCCTGAACGTCGCCGGGGGCGTAGCTCCACAGATGGTCGCAATCGGCGTGCTGGTCGGCGAACTGCCCGATCGCCGGAGCGATGATCGGAACCGCAAGGTCCCAGGACAGCTCGAGCCAGCCCGAGTGGGTGCCGTGACGGTACGGCAGGACAGTCGCGTCCAGCTCACACAGCGATCGAGCAAGGTCATCGTCGCCTGGTCGCGGCCCTTCGATCAGTTCGACCCAGACGAACAGGGCACAGAGCATCCGCAGTCGCTCGCGCGTCACAGCGTCGCGGACGCGGTCTCGCAGCCCCACGCGGATCCGGATCTGCTTGCCGCCGGAGCGGAGCCGTCGCACTGCGGCGATGAGCGTGCAGATCGTGCCCAGCGCGTCGATGTTGGGCCGCAGATCCCTGAGATCGACGCCGACGACCGGCTGATCGTGTCGCAGTGTCTGCGGAAACGGCGTGGCAAGTCCATACATGTGCGGGTGCGGCACCACCTCGGCTCGCCGGCCCCACCGGCGCCCGATCTCGTCCGCGGCATCTCGGGTGAGGGTCATGATCTCGTCCGCGCGCGCCATCAGTAGGGCCAGGTGCTCCTCATGGCGGCGTTGATCGCTCAGCTGGGGATGGCAGATATCGTGGACCGTAAAGACAAGCGGACGTCCGACGCTCCGCAGCGCATCGAGAACGTCGGTCAGCTCACCGGTGGATAGTGCCTCGCTGCCGAAGTGCAGATGCATGAGGTCGAACGCGTCGGCGTGGGCGGAGATCCATCTCTCGCCGAGCATCACCGGCGGCCACCAGCGACCGTCCACCGAACCCCGCGGCGGAGGATCGGAGAGGACGATCACGCCCGCCGCCTCGAGTTCGAGATTCGCGACGTAAGGATGGGCCGCGGGAACCGACGCGACCCGCAGCCCTGACAGGTCCAAGGAAGTGGGGGGCATCATGGGGACGGCTAGCGACTATATGTGGAGCATGGCCGACGCCCCGTCCGCTGACGCCCGCAGGCGTCACTACGCGATCCTCTCCACCGCGACACGCTACGCAAGCCATCGAACCAGTGAATGACACCGTCTGCCCGTTGCACCTCGTCCCCGGAGATCCCCGGCATGGGGTGGCCATCTACGCGCGGCAGGTTGCGCGGATCTGCGGGGCGGTTGTATCCGACGCGCCCCCAGGCCCACGGACGGTCGCGGTGGGGCCGGTTCATCTGCACTTCACCGATCGCATTTGGGGCGACAGCCCGGAGGCGGCCGCCGCTGCGATCGAGGCGCTCGCTACCCAGCACTCCGTGAGCGTGACGCTGCACGACCTTCCGCGGCCCTCGGACGGGCCGCTCAACCACCCCCGGCGGGCCGACTGCTACCGGCGGGTGGCCGCCGCCAGCCGGGGCATCGTCTGCAACAGCCATCACGAGGCAGCGCTGCTGCGTGAGGTGCTCGGGCCGCTGACCGGGCGATCGCCCGCGATCATTCCGCTGCCAGTGGTTGCAGCGCCGCGGACCGCCGGACGGCCGCGACCCCGATCAGAGGTCGCGCTGCTCGGTTTCATCTATCCCGGCAAGGGCCATCTCCAGGCCATCGAGGCCGTCGCGCGTACGCGGGGGCTGGACCCTGAAAAGCCAGCGGTGGTCGCACTCGGGACCACCTCGCCGGGTCACGCCGCTGAGACGGACGCGTTGCGCGTGCGAGCAGATGAGCTCGGCGTCCGATTCTCGGTGTCGGGGTATCTCAACGACGAGGAGCTGATCGACAGGTGCCGACGGGCTGCCGTGCCGCTCGCCGCTCACCGCCAGATCTCCGCGTCGGGCTCGATCGGGACCTGGATCGCCGCTGGCAGGCGTCCGTTGGTCGCCGACTCGCGCTACGCGCGGGAGATCGACGTCCTGCGCCCCGGGACTGTCTACCGCTACCCGGCCAACGAGCTGTCCGGGGCAATCGCGGGCGCCCTCATCGATCCGGCGTGCACGTGGCTGGGCGACGACGCCGTGCTGGCCCCAGACCTCGCCGACGTCGCGAGCGCCTACGTGCACTGGTGGACGAGGCGCGTGTGTTGGTGAAGCCTCCCGCGTCGGGCCGCTGGGTGCCCGGTAATCGGTGGGATGAGCTCGACGGGGTCTGGCCGAATGCGCCGCCGACCGTCTCGGTGGTCGTCTTGCACTACCGCCAACCCCGGGAGCTGGCCCGCACTCTCGCCGCCCTGGATCGCCAGACCCATCCGTCGCAGAAGACCGAGATCATCGTCGTCGACGATGGCTCACCTCAGCCTCCGGAGGTACCAGCAGGGGTCGCCCTTGTCCGCGGCGAGGGCAACTCCGGCCGCCGCGGGGCTGTCCGCAACCGCGGCGCCGCTCGGTGCCGCGGCGATGTTCTGTGCTTCCTCGACGCTGACACCACCCCCGAGCCGGACTATCTCCGCCAGCTGACCCGACTTCCGGCCCTCGCTCCCGAGGCCGTCGTCGTCGGACACCGACGCCACGCGGACCTGCGCACCGTCGCAGTCGACGCGCCGATCGCCGACGTCGGCCCGGCGCACGAGCTCAGCGAGCCGGCCTGGCTGCGCGACGGATACAAGCAGACCCGCGACTTGCTCAATGCCGACGACCGGTCTTATCGCTTCGTGATCAGCGCCGTGCTCGGGTGCACGCGATGGTTCTTCGAGGACACCAGAGGGTTCGCCGAGGAGTTCGATCAGTACGGGGGTGAGGACTGGGAGTGGGCTCATCGCGCCTGGCAGCGCGGTGCGCTCCTCGCCCATGTACCTACGGCGGTGGCATGGCACGACGGCCCGCAGTGGGCATCGCGCCCTACCTACCCCGACGCTCGTCGGGCCATAAAGAACGCGGAGGCAATCGCGCTCTCGCGTCTCGTCCCGGTGGCCGGCTCTCGCGGTCACGCGGTCCAGCCCGAGCGTGCGGAGATCATTGCCCGGCTGCCCGAGGACACCTCTGCACCCGCCGCCTTCGTGTGCGTCGATTCGCTGCTGACGGTGCTGCCGGAGGCCGTCGTCATCGTCGCCGAGGCGATCGCGGCGATCTTCGCCGGCGACAACCGGGTCATGGCGAGCTCGTCCGTCGGCGGCCCGCGGCTCACCGGCTCCAGACTCACAATCGAGATCATCGCGCCCGTCCGGGTCCGTCACGGCGGATTACGGTCGACCTGCGGACAACTTGCCGGCGATCGCTTCGGCGTCTGCACGATCAGCGATGACGCAGGTCCACTCCTCGCGGTTATCTCCGCACGACATCAGGCTCGCGTCCGGAGATGGGGAGCGAGCGCCGGGTTTCCGACGCTGGCTGTGTCAGCTGACTGGCTGACCCGCTTGACCGATGAGCCCGACGTTGAGACCTACCTCGGCGGTTGGGATTAGCCGTCGCGCCCG
>JALYZB010000160.1 GCA_030945945.1 Actinomycetota bacterium
CGCGCCACCGTCTGGCGCAGGCGCCCAGCACAGCGCGACCTCCCCGTCGCCCGACAGCTCCACCGAGGCGCCAGGGGGCAGGTAGGCGGCCTCGGGCGGTCCCGACCACGGATCGGGACGGCCCCCGACCCGGCGCCAGTCGCCGTGGGCGGAGACGATGTCGACGGTTCCGGCGACGACGACCACGCATAGTTCACGCTCGCCGCAGTCCCGGCGGGCGACGCGCCCGTCGCGCAGGACGAGCACCTCGAAGCCGACGTGGCTCCACCCCGCCGACTCTGGCGTGACGGTCAGGATCGTGCCGTCGCCCGCGGGCGCCGACGGGTGGACGAGCAGATCACTCATCGATCGCCTCCAGGTGGTCACGCTGGGCCTGACGGGCCCGTTCGTATTCAGCCCGGGCGGCCTCGACGGCTGGCTGCTCGGAGACCTCGGCGACCGGTACATCCCACCAGCCGTAACTGGGGACGCCGGCGTAGCGGTCGGTCTCCAGGAACACGACGACAGGACCGTCGGCGCCGGCGGCCCGGCCCAACGCGGACGGCAGCTCGGTGATCCCCGCCACCCGGATGACCCGCGCGCCGAGGCTCTCGGCGTTGGCGGCCAGATCCACCGGCAGCCGCTCCGCGGCGGCGGCCAAGGCGGTCCCGTCGGGAGCATCGGTGGGCAGGGCTCCGCGCTCAGGCGCGTAGCGGTAGTGGGTGCCG
The DNA here is from genome assembly GCA_030945945.1 of Actinomycetota bacterium. Next base: position 708 of record JALYZB010000160.1, read on the forward strand.
AAGCCGGCCGACCCGACCGACCGCGACAGTGCGCCGATCGACGCGTAGCCGTGGTTGTCCACGAGCACGATCACCATCGGGATCCGCTCGGCGACCGCGGTCACCAGCTCGCCGGGCAGCATCAGGTACGAGCCGTCGCCGATCAGCACGAATACCGTTCGGTCCGGGGCGGCGAGCTTGACCCCGATCCCGCCCGGGATCTCATAGCCCATGCACGAGTACCCGTACTCGACGTGGTAGCCCTTGCCGGCGGGGTCGCGGGCGCGCCAGAGCTTGTGCAGGTCCCCCGGGGCCGAGCCGGCGGCGCAGACGACCACGCCGGTCTCGCCGGCGGCGTCATTGATCGCCCCGATCACCTCCGCCTGGGACGGGAGGGTCCGCTCCGGTGCCAGTGCGACGAGGCGCGCGGTTTCCTGTGCCCACGCCCGGCTCTGCTCGGTGGCGAGCCGCTGCCAGCCGTCATCGACTCGATGGCCCGCGAGGGCGGTGCGGAGCTGCTCGAGTGCCAGCTGGGCATCGGCCACCACCGACAGCCCGCTCAGCTTCGCGGCGTCGAGACCGGCCACGTTGATGTTCACGAAGCGGACGTCGGGATCCTGGAAGGCCGACTTCGAGGCGGTCGTAAAGTCGCTCCACCGGGTACCGATCCCGATCACCAGATCCGCGTGGGCGGCGAGCCGGTTGGCGGCCGGCGTCCCGGTCGCGCCGACCGCGCCGAGGCTCAGCGAATGCTCGGAAATGAGGGCCCCCCGCCCGGCCTGGGTCTCCGCCACGGGGATCCCGGTCGCGTCGACGAGATCGCGCAGGGCGCCCGTGGCGTCGCTGTAGATCACGCCGCCGCCGGCCACGATCAGCGGCCGCCGGGCACAGGTGATGAGCACGGCCGCCGAAGCTAGCGCCTCGGACGCCGGAGGCCGGCGCTCCACCCGCCATACCCGCTCGGCCAGGAATGCCTCCGGGACATCGAACGCCTCGGCCTGCACGTCCTCGGGCAGCGCCAAGGTCACGGCCCCGGTCTCCGCGGGATCGGTCAGCACCCGCATCGCCTCCAGGGCCGCCGGGATGAGCTGCTCGGGCCGCTGCACCCGCTCGAAGTACCGCGAGACCGGCCGCAAGCAATCGTTGACCGACACGGTCGCATCGTGGGCCACCTCGAGCTGCTGCAGCACCGGATGGGGCCTGCGCGAGGCGAATGTGTCCCCTGGCAGCAGCAGGACCGGCAGGCGGTTGACGGTGGCCAGCGCCGCGCCGGTGACGAGGTTCGTCGCTCCCGGGCCGACCGACGTCGTACACGCGAACGTCCCGAGGCGATTGCGCTGGCGCGCGTAGCCAACCGCGACATGCACCATCGCCTGCTCGTTGCGCGCTGGGTGATATCTCAGCTGGTCGGCGTGCTGGAATAGCGCCTGACCGATGCCGGCCACGTTGCCGTGTCCGAAGATCCCAAGGCAGCCGGCGAAGAACCGCGAGCGGACACCGTCCCGTTCGACGTGCTGGACGGACAGGAACCGCACCAGCGCCTGGGCTACGGTCAGGTTAGGCATGCGCCTCGTCCGCCGGCTGCGGCGGCCCTCCCGTGCGCAGCGTCGCCTCGATCTCCTCCTCGGTCCCAAAGTCGTCGGCGCAGGCCAGCCGCGAGGCGGCGAGCGCCCCGGCAGCATTGGCCAGGGCCAGCGTTCGCTCCAGCTCCCAGCCGTGAACGAGGCCGTGGGCGAGCGTCCCGCCGAAGGCGTCTCCGGCACCAAGGCCGTTGACGACCGGCAACCGGATCGGAGCGAGCTCGAGCACCTGCGAGCGGGTCGCCGCGAGCACCCCGTGGGGGCCGCGCTTCACGATCGCTAGCTGCACCCCGAGGTCGAGCAGCGCGGCGGCCGCCCGGTGGGGATCGCGCTCCCCGATCGCGACCTCGACCTCGGTCTCGTTGCCGACCGCGACGGTCACGTGGGCCAGCGCACGGCGCGTCCAACTCGAGGCCTCGGCGGCCGAGGACCAGAACATCGGCCGGTAGTCGAGGTCGAGAACGGTCAGCAACGCGTCGAGGCCGGTGGCGGGATCGGGGGCCGGAGCGGCCGCCATCTGCTCCCGCTGCGCCAGCAGTTCGAGCAGCGTGCCCCGGCTCGGCTCGTCGGATAAGCCCGTGCCGGTGACCCAGAACAGGGCGGTGTCGCAAACAGCAGCACGGTCGAAGTCCGCCGGGGTGAGGTTCATGTCCGGCGCCTTGGGCTCGCGGTAGAAGAGCAGCGGGAAGTGATCGGGCGGGTGCACCTCGCAGAACACGATCGGCGTGCGCAGCTCCGGATCGGTCGCGACCCAGCGCGGATCCACCCCGAAACGCTGGAGCGCGTCGCGCACGAAGGGACCGAACGCGTCATCGCCGACCTTGGTCACCACGGCGGCCCGCGAGCCCAGCCGGGCGGCCTGGACGGCGACGTTGGTCGCCGTTCCTCCGAGGTACTTGGCGAACGTCTCCACCTCGGCCAGCGCGACCCCGATCTGCTGGGGGTAGAGGTCGACGCCAACCCGGCCCGTGGTGATCACGTCATACGACGCCACGATCAGACACCTCCGCCACGTCCACCCAGCGGCGCTGCGCGGCCGCGAGCTCAATCGCCTCACACACCGCCTGCACGCGCAGGCCGGTCTCCAGGTCGGGGCTCCAGGTGCCCGCGGGCCACTGCGCGAGCAGGTCTGCGGCCTGGTTGACGAAGCTCGCACCGTACCCGACGCCCTGCCCGATCGGCCACCAGCCTTCGGTCTGAGGATGGCTGGCGTGCTCGGCCCGGATCCGCCGCATCCCGTAGAGCTCGGGCGGCTCGCCGGCGTCGCCGTACCAGAGCTCGTTCAGGCGGGAGTAGTCAAAGCGCAGCGTTCCCCGGGAGCCGTTGACCTCGACAGTGAAGTCACACGGGCGGCGAGGGCTGATCTTCGCTGTCTCGAACACTCCGAGCGCGCCGCTGCGGAAGCGCAGCAGCGCCGAGGACGCGTCATCAGCGTCAACGGAGACCAGACCGGCCGCGTCCGGATCGCGGCGCTCGGTGACGAAGGTCTGCGACTGCGCGCTGACCGCGTCCACGTCGCCGATCATCCAGCCGGCGAGATCGATCAGGTGGGCCCCGAGGTCGGCAATCGTGCTCGCCCCCATGCTGCGCCGGAAGCGCCAGTCAAACGGGACCTCCGGGTCCAGGAACTCGTCCGAAAGCCAGCTCGCACGCCACAGGCGGGGATCGCCGATGCGACCGTCGTCGATCATCTGTTTCATCAGCGAGAGCGCTGGTAGGCGGCGGTAGTTAAAGCAGATCGCGTTGCGCACGCCGGCCCGTCGCACCGCCTGCGCCGCGCGCAGAGCGCCGTCGTAACCGGCAGCCAGGGGCTTCTCACACAGGATCGCCTTACCAGCCTGCGCAGCGGCCTCGACGATCTCTGCGTGCGTTCCGGGCGGGGTGCAGATGTCGACCACGTCGACCTCGGGGTCGGCTAGCACCTCGCGCCAGTCGATCACCGCGCGTTCCACGCCGAAGATCTGGGCGGCCGACTGCACCGCCTCGCGATGCCGGCCGCTGATCACCCGCAGGCGGGGCCGGCATCCAAGCTCGCGGATGTGCGGCGCGAGCGTGTAGCCGTACGAGTGGGCCTTGCCCATCATGCCGTACCCGATAATGCCGATCCCGACCTCGGGACCGGCGGACGCTGCCGGGGCGCTCACGACGCCTCCGGGACGGCCCGGCGCTCGATCAGGGCCTGTGCGGCCCAACCGGCCGCGGTCAGGGCGGCGACGGCGTCCTCGGCTCCGGCGCCGTCACGCGATTCCCCGCGGACGGCACGAGCGAACGCCTGGGCCTGGCGGCGCATCGAGTCCAGGAACACCTCGTCGCCGGCTGCGTCCCACATGAACGGGAGGCGCTCATAGCCCTCGGTGCCCCACACCTCCAGCCAGCAGGAGTCTGCGTGCGGGAAGCGCCTTCCGAGCGAGATCGTCGCCGCGGTGCCACCCGAGAGCTGGGCAAGAACAGTCGCGTTATCGGGATCGGCTGGGGCGCGTTGCGCCGAGCTGGGGCCAGCCGCGGTCGCGGTCAGCCACTCGAACTCCTGGCCGAGCAGCCAGCGCGTCTGATCAAACTCGTGTACGCCCATGTCAACGGTGATCCCGCCGCTGTGGGCCCGGAAGCCCTCGGAGGGCAGATCGGCGTCCCACTGCATGCAGGCGAGCTGACTGATCGTGCCCAGCTCACCGCTAGTGATGCGATCGCGCAGGGCGCGCAGCTCGGGCACAAAGCGCCGCCAGTAGCCGACCTGCAGCAGCACGCCGGACTGGTTCACCGCACGAGCGGCCGCCTGAGCACCGTCGGCGGCGATGCCGACCGGCTTCTCGCACAGCATCGGGATCCTCGCAGCGGCGAAGCGCTCCACCAGCGCCGGATGCTGATCGGAGGGCGCAGCGATCAGGACCCCCTCGGGGGCATCTCCGGCCAGCAGCGCATTGACGCTTTCGTGCACGGGGATGCCCTCGGCGGCAAGGCGCTCACGGGTGGTCGCCCGGGGTTCCACCACCCCCGCAAGCGTGATCTCCGGCGAGCTCTGCAGCGCGGCGAGGTGCACCTGGCCCATGCGCCCCGCCCCGATGAGGGCGATGCGGACGGGCTCAGAGACCACGTGCGCGGAGGTAGTCGCGGTTGCGCTGCTGGTCGATCGCGGGCTGCTGAGGATCATCCGGGTCCGGAAGGACATCCTGCTCGACGACTAGCCAGCCTGAATAACCACTCTCGCTCAGCGCTGTGAGCACCTGGTCAATGTCGATGTCGCCGTCGCCAAGCGCGCAGAACGCCTTCCGGCGCCAGATCTCCTCGACCGGGGCGGCCTCGGCGACGATCTCCTCCAGCCGGTCCAGGCGGGCGTCCTTGAGGTGCACCTGGTTGATCCGGTCGCCCCACTCGCGGATCGCCGTGATCGGCTCGCCGCGTCCGAGCAGCAGATGGCCAGTATCCAGGCACAGACCGACGTCACTGATCTCCAACAGGCGCTCGATCTCCCACTGAGCCTCGATGTAGGTGGCGGTGTGGTGATGAAAGGTCGGGTCATAGCCGCGCTCACGACAGCGGGCCACCGCTCGGGCGAGTCCCTCGCCAAATCGCTTCGAGGCGACGTCATCCAGGCCCACGCTGCGATCGCGAGCGGCCCGTCCGGGATAGCGCGAGCGCTCCGGCGAGCCGGAGTCGGCCAGGGTCGGCTTGGGCGCCGGGCCCAGGCCAGCAATGCTGTCGAACACGTCGAGCAGCGCGTCGAGCTCGGCCATCGCGGGCTCGAGCTGGTCGGGCCGGCTGAACGGCATCTCCAGATAACCGCCGGCGAGCCCGAGCTCGTGATCGCCCAGCCGCGCGGCGAGCGTTTCTGTGCCGCCCAGGTAGCCCACCGGGCCGAGGTCGATGCCCGCGTAGCCCGCCGACTGCACCCACTCCAGCAGGGTCAGCGGATCAGGCACGTTGGGGTCAATCCCGACGGTGATCTCGAACGCCCCGTAGCTCACCGGCGCGTTGGCCACCGCCATCTGGGCGACACTACCGCGGGACCCGCCGGCCGCCTCGTTCGTGGTCTCGCTGCTCGTTGTGTCGTGCACGTAAGTCTCCATTCAGGTTTGGTCAGTCGTGATTCAGGCTCGCCCGGCGCCCAGATGCCGCGACTGGCTGGGCCCGCTCGGCGCGCTGATGCGCGCGGGCGACCGCCTCACAGAGCCGCAGGTCGCCGAGTCCGTCCTGCCCGGAGGTCCGGGGCTGACGGCCGGTGGCGATGCAGTCGGCGAACTCCCGCAGCTCGCGTTGGAAAGCCTCTTCGTAGGAGACGACCTCCTCGCGTTCCCAGCTGTGGGTGGTCCCGGGCTCCCCGCCCTCCACGTACAGCCGGCTGGGCACGTTGCGCAGAAACGGCGACGGCAGCTCCAGGGTGAGCCGCTGCTCGGGAGCGTAGAAGGCGAACTCCTGCTTGTAGCGGGCGATGCCGGGGAGATCGACCCAGGACATGTGGCAGTCGGTGTCGCCGAAGCGCAGGATGACGCTGACACACGTCTTCTCCAGCGAGGCCGTCTGCACCTCGGTCGGCTCACCGAGCACCCCCCGAAGGGCGTTGAACTCGTGCACGAGGTTGTCGAGCAGCAGCCAGCGGTAGCACCATCGGGTCTGTTCGTCGGCATCGGGCAGGGCGGCGTCGAGCGCACGCTCGTCCTCCGCCTGCAGAGCAGCCATGACCTCAGCCGGCGGCGGGTCGCCGCTGACCATCGGATAGTGGGAGACGTAGGGCTCAAACGGCGACTCCAGCGTGGTCACGCGCGCCAGGCGCACGTCGTCGCGGACCTCGTCGAGCAGCTCAGCCAGGCGCTCGTAGGCCGGGTCGTAGCGCTTCATCGTCCCCACCATCAGACGGACCCCCGCCGTGTCTGCGGCGCAGATCATCGCCTGGCAGGCGGCGCTCGACAGCGCCATTGGCTTCTCCACGAACACGTGCTGGCCGCGCTGGGCGGCAGCGATCGCCATCGGAGCGTGGTTGCCCGAGGTCAGCACCATGACCGCATCCAGCTCCTCGGCCAGCAGGTCCTCCCAGCTCGTGTGCACGGCGCTGACGCCATAGCGATCGGCGCACTGCTGCGCGACCGAGGACGACAGGTCACACAGCGCCGCGATCTTGAATTGCTCGTCTAGCTCACTCAGATACGGGAGATGCATGACCTGGGCAATCAGCCCACATCCAATGACTCCCACCCGGATTGGTCTGCTCAAAGTCTCTCCTTCTGGAACGTTCCACGCACAATAACTCGAAGCCGAGAAAGCTGTCAAGCCACCCGCCCAGCGCCGGGCCCGGTGCGACCTCCGCGCTCCCTGGGCGGGGCCTCTCCGCTCGCCGGGAGTAGCTTCGAGCGCTCGCGGGCCGTCCCCGGGGCTATGATCCGGCGCGCCGGAGCGGCCGTCGGGCCGGATAGTCGCCCTCTCGTTGACAGGAGTCGTCATCACGCAGCGCAGCCAAGGGGCCACGGGAGCCGTCGTCAGGGTCGGAGGATCGCCGCGATGACCGGGTCTCCGGCCGGCAACGGAACGAGGGACCCCGCGACGGCGGTCGTGGGGCGGCGCAAGCTCCCGACGATCTTCGACGTTGCGGCGGAGGCCGGCGTGTCGAAGTCGACGGTCTCCAACGTCGTGCGCGGCGTCGAGGAGGTCTCCGCCGGCACGCGCGAGCGCGTGTTGACAGCCATCCAGCGCTTGGAGTACAAGCCCAACGCGATCGCGCGCCAGTTCGTGCAGCAGCGCACAACGATGCTCGGGGTACTGCTCGGGGACCTGAGCAACCCCTACTACGCTCAGATGGCCCAGGTGGTTGAGCGGGCGGCGTTCGGCTACGGGTACACGACGATGTTCTGCAACATCGAGGGCGCCGACGAGATCGCCGTCGCGGGAGTCGACGCTCTGCTCGGCCACCGGGTCGCGGGGGTCGTCTTCCTCGCCTACGTGGCTCGACCGTCAGAGGCCTCCGACGCTCTCCAACGGGCCGGCGTCCCGATCGTCTTTCTCGGCCTCAGCGAGTCTTGGGGGGACTCGGTCGGACCCCGGGACACGGTGGGCGGCCGACTGGCCGTGGACCACCTCGTGGAGCTGCGCCACCAGCGGATCGCTTACGTCCGCACGCCCCTGGTAGAGCGCAGCGGGGATCGCGCGCGTTGCTCCGGCTACCGCTCGGCGATGCGCCGCCACGGGCTGGAGGTGCTACCGACATTTCTGTGGGAGCCGGGCGCTGACTCGGTGACCGTCGGGCGGCGGTCGATGAGCCTGGAAGAGGCGATCACCGGGCCCGACGCGCCGACCGGTCTGTTCGCCTCCAACGACATCGGCGCCATCGCCCTGATCCAGGCGTGCGAAGCGGTCGGCCTGCCAGTGCCGGCGGCGATCTCGGTGGTCGGCTTTGATGACATTACGATCGCCGGCCTGCACCGGATCTCGCTTACCACCGTCGCCCAACCGCTGCATTTCCAGGCCGAGCGCGCGGTCGGCCTGCTGCTCGAACGTATCGAGAATCCCTCCATCGCTCCCCGCCACGTGCGGGTTCCGGTGGAGCTGCACGTCCGCGACTCGACGGCCGCGGCCCGTGATGCGACGACGTCCCGGCGCCGCATCGCGCCCGCCCGCTGATCGACCGCCAGCCCTCCTCCCCGTTGGCTAAGAGTTAATCCGTGGGCGCTTGACGCCGCTGCGGAGACGCGATACAACACGGCGCCTGGAACGCTCCAAACAGCGAGACATGACCTGCACGCTGAACGACAGACCGAGGGAGGAGTGGGCTTGAGGGTAGGAAACTTGCAGCCAGAACGGCGACTCGCCGTTGTCGCTGAGGCGTTCCTTGACCGGTCCGTGACCGAGCTCATGGACTGGCTGTCGGAGTCCACTCCCGAGGTCACTGCGCTCGAGCTGGGCAGCGGTGGCTACGCCCCGCACCCGCACTGCGACCGTGAGCTGCTGCTCAGCGACACGGCGGCCCGCCTCCGCTGGGCCGACGCGATCGAGTCCCGTGGCTTCGTCGTGGCTGCGCTTAACGCTTGGGGCAACCCGCTACATCCCGACCGGCGGATCGCCGAGCGCCATAACGGCGATCTGCGCGACACGATCCGTCTCGCCGCCACGCTGAACGTCGACCGCGTCGTCGCTCTGGCCGGCTGTCCCGGCGCCGTCCCCTCAGACGAGGCGCCGCACTTCGCCGCGGGCGGCTGGCTGCCCTACCTAGAGGGCATCTATGAGCATCAATGGGAACAGGCTGTCGCTCCCTACTGGGGAGCGATCAGCGCCTTCGCGCGCGCTGAGCATCCCGAGCTGCGCATCTGCCTCGAGCTGCACCCGGGCACCTCGGTCTACAACGTGGAGACGTTCGAGCGGCTAGCCGCGCTGGGCGACAATCTTGCCGCGAACATCGACCCCAGTCACTTCTTCTGGCAGCAGATGGACACGGCGGCGGTGATCGCGGCGCTCGGACCCCGGGTGGCCCACATGCACGCCAAGGACGTCACCTTCAATCACCGGGTGCTCGCCACCGCCGGCCTGCTCGACCACCGGTGGCCGGGCCCGACGGCCGAGGTACCGTGGAAGTTCTCCACCGTCGGCGACGGCCACGAGTGTGCCTGGTGGGCCGAGTTCATGACCCTGGCCGAAGGCACGGCGGTCACCGCCGTCGCGATCGAGCACGAAGACCCCGACGTCGCGCCCGAGGTGGGCGTCCCGGCGGCGGCACGAATTCTCAGTCCGGCGGGGAGGTAGTGGCGTGAGCGGTTTTTCTGGCGGAGTCCGATTCGAGCAGGTGTGGAAGCTCTTCGGGGACGAGAACCCCGCGGTGGCCAACCTCAACCTGGAGATTCAGGAGGGCGAGTTTCTGGTCCTTGTCGGCCCCTCGGGCTGCGGGAAGACGACCTCGCTGCGGATGCTGGCCGGGCTGGAGCGACCCACGTACGGGCGAATCTGGTTCGGGGACCGCGATGTGACCACGCTGCCGCCGGGCCAGCGCGACATCTCCATGGTCTTCCAGAGCTACGCGCTGTACCCGAACATGAGCGTCTACAGGAACCTCGCCTTCGGCCCGACGGTACGCAAGGAGTCCAAGGGTGACCTGCGCAAGCGCATCGACGACGTCGCCGAGGTGCTCGGCATCGACAAGCTGCTCAAACGCCGGCCCACCGAGCTATCGGGCGGCCAGCGCCAGCGCGTCGCGCTCGGGCGCGCGCTGCTGCGCGACTCGCAGCTGTTCCTGCTCGACGAGCCCCTCTCCAACCTGGACGCCGCCCTGCGCGTGCAGATGCGTGCGGAGCTCATCCGTCTGCACAAGAGCCTGAGCCGCACGACCTCGGTCTACGTCACCCATGATCAGATCGAAGCGATGACGATGGGCGACCGCGTCGCCGTGCTCAAGGACGGCGATGTACTCCAGTGCGACACCCCGTCGGGGCTATATGAGAACCCTGCCAACAGCTTCGTCGCCTCGTTCATCGGCTCGCCCAAGATGAACATGCTCCGGGGCGAGTTGCGCGACGACCCCAACCGGCCGGCGGTTAGCCTGCTGGGCAGTTCGGTCGAGCTGCATCCCCTCCAGGCCGCTGCCCTGCGCGATTGCCACGGTGGTCGGCAACCCGAGGTCGGCCTGCGTCCGGCCGACCTGCGTCCGGTTGCCGACGTCGCCGGCAGCGGTTGCACGGGCCGTCTGCTCGGCACGATCGACATCGTCGAGCACTCGGGCAGCGAGATCTTCACCACGGTTCGCGTTCAGGACCAGTTGGTGATGGCCCGGTTTCCGCGCACGATCGTGCCGTCGGCCGGTGATCACGTCGAGCTTGCGTTCGACCCGAACCACCTCTACTTCTTCGCTGCTGAGGGAGGAGAGCGCCTGATCGACCGGGAGGCGGTTCTACACGACATCGGAGATGCGCCGAAGCGCGGCGCGCTGGCTCTCAACGAACCACAACGCTAGGAGACAGGATGAGGATTGGGCTGAGAGGTGTACGGCGTGGAGGTGTCGCGCTGCTATCAGTGGTCGCGGCCGCCAGCGTCGCCGCGTGCGGCGGTGCCGCCAACGCCGGCGGAGGGGGCGCGTCGCCCAACTCCGGCAACGCCAAGGTCATCAAGGTGGCCTACGGCTCCACGTACGTGTTCGACACGGCGGGGCTGACCACCAAGTGGTGGAACCAGGTCGCCAAACAGTTCGAGGCCCAGAACCCCGGGGTCAAGGTGCAGCTCGTGCCGATCCCCGGCAGCTACAACGACATCGTCAACAAACTCAGCCTGCTCTACCGCTCCGCCTCCACCGCTCCGGACGTGGCCGAGATCCCCACCGGCCAGATCGGCCTGTGGCAGAGCTCGGGCTACCTGCGCCCGCTCGACAGCTACCTGTCGGGCTCGACCTGGTGGAGCAAGTTCCCCTCCGTCGTGCAAAGCGAGGGCACCTTCGGAGGCAAGGTCTACGCCGTGGACCAGGGCGAAAACGATAGCGCCCTGCTCTACAACAAGATCATGTTCAAGAAGGCTGGCCTGCCCGTGCCATGGAAGCCCAAGAACTGGGCCGACATCCTCGCCGCGGCCCGCAAGATCAAGGCCTCGATCCCCGGCGTTACGCCGCTGTGGCTGAACGCCGGCTCAGGCTCGGGCGCCAACGGCCTGCTCCAGGGGATCAATAACTTCATCGTCGGCACCTCGACTCCGAAGATCCAAGACGGGAAAAAGTTCGTCACCAACAGCCCGGGCATACGCGACTCGCTCAGCTTCATGCAGCAGGTCTACTCCGGTGGCCTGGGCGCCTCGGAATCCGCTCTGTTCAGCCCCAGCGCCGTCACCACTCCCCTGCAGCTGTTCGCACAGGGCAAGCTGGGCATAGCGGTCGGTTCCAACTACTACACCGGCAACTGGACGAAATTCATCGGGGCTCCGTACTGGGCCCAGGCGGCTCAGACGATGGGCGTGGCGCCGATCCCGACCCAGAACGGCGGTGGCATTGCCAGCACGCTCGGTGGCTGGGACTACGCGATCTCGGCCCACAGCGGGAACCCGAGCGCCGCGTTCAAGCTCATCAACGTGATGGAGAATCAGCAGAACAGTATCGACGCCGCGAATTGGGCAGGCTGGGTGACCCCCAACCGCGACTACTGGACCTCACCGGCGTTCACCTCGTTCGCTCCGTACCAGTCGCTGTTCGCGCAGATCCTGCCGCACTCAACGCTCACGCCGGCCTCGTCCAACTACTCGATCTGGGTGCAGGGCATGGGCAACGCAACTGGCTCGCTGGTGCAGAATCCGAACACCAGCGTGGGTGCTGCGGTTAGCACGCTGAACTCCTACGTGTCCAACCAGCTTCCCGGCGGGACCGAGAAGCTCCCCTGACTCGACATCCCGAACGACCAAGAGCGCATGGCCATCGCAGACACCAGTGGATCGGTGAGGGTGTCGCCGCCCGGCGGCGGGCGACAGATCCCCACGGGCCGCCGGCTCGATTCCGAGCGGTTCCAGTGGGGAAGCATCACGCTCCTGCTCCCGGCCCTCGCGCTCTTGGTCGTCCTGTTCCTAATCCCGGTCGGGTACGCCTTCTTCCTAGGCTTCACGAACCTCCGGCTGGTCGGCCCGACCGCGATCAGCTACCAGTTCACCGGGTCGGCGAACCTCCACCAGCTCGCCAACGACGGCGTCTTCCCCGAGTCAGTGAAGCTGACCGGGTTGTTCGTGGCCGGCTCAGTCGTCGGAACGGTCATCGTCGGACTCGCCCTGGCACTACTCATGCGCGCGGCGAACGGCCTGATCCGGGTGCTCGTCGGCGGCGCGGCGATCATCGCGTGGATGATGCCAGCGGTCACCGCCGGCATGACCTGGTACGCCTCCACGACTGCCGGAGGGACGTTCGCGACCCTCGTCGGGCTGAGGCAGTCGGACTTCCTGCACAGCCAGCCGCTGCTGATCGTCACCCTAGCCAACACCTGGTCGCAATGCGGGTTCGCAATGCTCGTGTTCGCGGCCGCCCTGCGAAACATCCCGGGGGAGGTGATCGAGGCCGCGACGCTTGAGAATGCCTCTGCCGTCCAGCGCTTCCGGATGATCGTGCTACCGCTCCTGCGCCCGACCATCGTCACCATCGTCCTGCTCGTCACACTACTAACGCTGGCCAACTTCGCCCTCATCTACATCATGACCCAGGGCGGTCCGGGCAACGCAACCAACATTCTGCCCGTCTACTCCTACCAGCAGGCCTTCTCGTTCAACAACCTCGCCTACGGGGCGCTGATCGGAGATGTCATGGTCCTGATAGCCACCGTGCTGGGCTTCGGCTACGTGCGGGCCGCGAGGCTACGAGTATGAGCGCCGTCCACCCCGCCACCGACACGCACACCGAGGACCCCGGGGAGGAGCCGCGCGGGACCGCGATCCCCGCGTCGGCGCCGCGCGTTCCCGAGCCCTCCCGAACCGCCCGGCGGACCGGTAACGGCGTGCTGATGCTGATCGGAATCCTGTTCGCGCTGCCGATGCTGTGGCTGCTTGCCGCCTCCCTGGACTCGAGCGCGTCGTGGAGCATCGAATGGCCTCACTTCACGCTCTCCAACTTCGCGGCCGCGACCGGCTCGGGGCAGCTGAAATCGCTATGGAACAGCTTCGTGCTCTCTGCCGTGGCGACGATCGTGTCCACGATCGCCTCGTCGCTGGCCGCCTACGCGCTTTCGCGGCGCCGAATCCCCTGGAAGGGACCGATCCTACTCATCGTCCTCTTCCTCTCCGGAGTCCCGATGTCAATCTTGATCGTGCCGATTTACCAGATGTTCGCGACCGAGGGCTGGCTCTCGATCCTCCCCACCGCGATTTTCCTCGGGGTGACCGCGATGCCGTTCGAGATCTGGCTGATTAAGAACTTCATGGACGCGATCCCCTACGACCTGGAAGAGGCCGCGCGCATAGAGCGTGCAAGCACGCTGCAGATCCTGACCCGGGTCGTTGGTCCGCTCGCGCTGCCCGGCATCGGCGCCGGCGCCATCTACGCCTTCGTCAACGCCTGGGGCTCGTTCGTGGTCCCGCTCGTGCTGATCACGAACCCCGACCAGCAGCCCGGACCGATCGCCATCTACGGCTTTATCGGCGCCGCCAACGTCCGCTACGGGGACATCGCGGCCTTCTCGGTGCTGTACGCGATCCCGGTGTTCGTCCTCTACGCGCTCATGTCGCGACTGTTCACCGGTGGCTTCACGCTCGGTGGCGCCATCAAGGGCTGAGGCACTAAGAGGAAGCGGTGAACACGGCCAGCGTCGCCACCCCGGCGAAGATGATGAGCACGCCGACAAGCTGGGTGCTAGCCAGCCGCTCCCCGAACAGCACGCGGCCGAAGCCGACGCTGATCCCCCCGGTCAGTGCGGCCAGCACGGCGGCGATCGCGATGCCGTGCTCGGCGCCGGTAGCGTAGGCGAAGAACCCACCCACCTCACACAGACCGGCCACGAGCAGTGGCCGCGCGCTCGCCGTCGGCCAGCGCAGACCGCCGCGCAGGGCGAGCGGCACGGTGATCGCGACCACGCCGATCACCCGCGGCGGGGAGCACCGCCCACGCCGTCGGCAGCAGAGTCCCAGCACGGCCAGTCCCGTACAGGCTGACGCCCATAGAGAGCGCGCTCGCCACCGCCCAGGCCGCGGCCTGGCGGTCGGTGCGGCGGCGGGGAATGACGGCGGCGGCGGACCCGCGCGCTGGGTGCGGGTTGGTGGCTGGGACGGGCGCCTCGCCGGGGAGCCGGCGCACTACCGCGGTCATCACCACTCCTGCCACAGTGACGGCGAGAGCCGCTGCGCCGATGGCGCTGATTGATTCGCCGGCCATGATTGCGATCCCAGCGGCGATCCCGCCCTCTGTGGAGACGATCGGCATGACGATGCTCATCTGACCGATGCGAAGGGCGTGGTAGAGGATGAGCAGGCCACCGACGTTGCCGGCGCCGCCGAGGGCGAGCCAGGCGGCCGCGGCCGCCGAGAGATGGACGTGACCCGCCGCGATCAGCACAGGTACGAGCACGACCAGCCCGATCGGCATCACCCAGGCCAGGGTTAGGATCGGTCCAAGGTCCCGTGTCGCCTGCGCGGCGAAGGCGATCCCAACCGACCAGAGGAGAGCGGCCCCGAGACCGCCGAGCACCGCGGCCATCAGCGGACGAGGGGACTCTCAGGCGGCCGCGGACAGGACGACCTTCATGGCTTCGTCGCGCTGGGCGAGCGCGAGGCCGTCCTGGGCATGTTCGAGTGGAAGCCGGTGGGAGACGAACTCCTCCAGCGGCAGCGTGCCGAGGTTGTGGACGAGCAGGTCCATGGCAGGCTTGTAGGTCTCAGCGGTCTCCCCGCCGACCCCGATGATGTTGACGTTCTTGGTGCAGATGTCGGCGTTGGGGTTGATCTTCACGGGTCCCATGTCGACAAACGCGCCGGACTCGACCACGGTCCCGCCGACCCGCGCCATGCGTAGGCTAGTCACGAACGTCTGAGGCACCCCCGAGCAGTCCAGGATCATGTCAGCGCCGCGGCCGCCGGTCGCCTCGTGCACGCGGGCGATCAGCTCGGACTCGTCCAACTGGGAGGCGTCGAGGGTCTGGTTGGCGCCGAAGCTGCCGGCCCGCTCCAACCGCGAGGCGAACAGGTCTACGGCGATGATCGTGCCCGCGCCCATCAGCCGGGCCTTGATCAGGTGGCACATGCCAAGCGGGCCGACCCCATACACGACGACCGTCTCGGCGAAGGTGTCGTTGAGCCGGCGCGCGCGCTCGAAGCCGTGGGTTACGGCCATCGGCTCGGTGAGCACCGCTACGTGGTCGGGCAGCTCGTCGGGCACCCGGAACAGCTGCGTGCTGGGCAGCAGGTACATGTACTCGCTCCAGCCGCCAAACAGGTGCGGCGCGTCCACACAGTTAAGGCTGTTGCCGTAGTCCTCCAGGCGCTCGCACATGTAATACGGCTGCCCGTTTCGGCAGTACCAGCACTCCCCACAGCTGATGTTGGCAGCGGGCACGACGCGGTCGCCCTCAAGCAACGCCCGGCCCTCGCTGTCGAGCACCGTGCCGCCGACGGCGGCGACGCGACCGACGTTCTCGTGCCCACAGATGAGCGGGTATTCAATCTGGCGCTCATGCGGAGTTCCCGCGTACTGCATGACCTCGCCACGGAAGGTGTGCTTGTCGGTCCCACAGATCCCCGACATCGCCATCCGAAGCACGACGGCTCCGGGCTCGGGATCGGGCATGGGGAAGTGCTGCAGCTCGAGGTGCCCGGGCTGCGTCATCACCGCGGCCTTGACGGTAGTGCTCATGCGGCCGGAGAACGGGCTGGGGTGCCGGCAAGGGAGAGATTGGAGCGTTCCATGGCGGGATTTCTATCGGCTCGGAGCGCGGTCGTCAAGATCCGGCACGGGGATGATCATCACCTTGAGCGTGGCCGGATCGCGCTGCGCGCAGGTGATCGCGTCGGCGGCGTGGGCGAGCCCAAAGCGGTGGGTGACCAGTCCGTCGAGATCGACGGCGCCGCTGGCGGCCAGGGCGATCGCGGCCGGGAACATGTTGGCGTAGCGAAACGTGCCCGTCACCCACAGCTCCCGGCGTTGGAGCAGGTCAAGCGGCAGTGGCACGGTCTCCTCCCCCATCCCCACCAGCACGACCACTCCCGGGGCCAGCGCGTCAAGCGCCCCGCTCAGGACCCCGGCCGCACCCGAGCACTCGATCAGCACGTCAAAGCCGGGCTCCGCGCACGCAGGGGACGTCGAGCGCGGGTCGACGGCGTGACCGCAGCCCAGACGGCTGGCGGCGGCCAGGCGCTGGGGGTTGACATCGGTGATCACGACCTCGGCGGCGCCGAGGGCCCGCGCGGCCTTGGCGACGAGCAACGCGACCGGGCCGGTGCCGGTGACCAGCACCCGCTGACCGGCGCCGACCCGGCCCGCCCGGCAGGCCCACAGCGAGACCGCAAGCGGCTCGATAAGCACGCCAGCGTCGTCGAAAAGCCCGTCGGGGAGCGGATGGGCGAAGTCCTCGTCAACGGCCAGATAGGTGCTCGGCGCGCCGTCCACCGGCGGCGAGCAGTTAAGGCGGACCTTGGGGCAGATGTTGTAGTGCCCGTGCCGGCACTGCGGGCAGCGCCCGCACGGCACGCCCGGCTCGTTCCGCAGCGCACTTGCGCTTGCCCAGAGAAGTGGCCGTTGCCGGCGCAGACACTTCTTCGGACGATTGCTTTGGCCCGCGAGGTGGTCTACGGCGCACGAGCGCTTGACATTCCAAGCGTTCCGGCCCGGACGCCCTTCTCGCCGATGGCTCCTATGTCAAGCAAACGGTGGTTGGGACCTGGTTTGGGTCCCGTAACAGGTGGTAGATGCGGCGG
>JALYZB010000168.1 GCA_030945945.1 Actinomycetota bacterium
TTGACCCAGTAGTCGCGCAACAGCCGCAGGTCCAGCGAGTAGGGCACCGGCTGGGTTCTGGCCTCGATCCGCTCCATGGCGCGATCGGAGACCGCCACCGGCGACATGCCGGGTGGCGCGCCGACACACTTCTGCGAGCACGAGTAGGCGAAGTCGATGCCCCAGCCGTCGAAATCCAGCTCGATGCCGCCCAGCGAGGTCACGCAGTCGGCCATCAGCAGGACATCACGAGCGCGCAGCGCCGCCCCGAGCTCGGACAGCGGATGCCGGACGCCGGTCGAGGTCTCGGCATGCACGACGCACATCAGTCGGGCCTCCGGATGCTGCTCGAGCGCCGCCAGCAGGCGCCCGTTGGGGACGTGCTCGCCCCAGTCGGCCTCCACCACCACGACATCGGCTCCGAGGCGCCGGGCGATCTCCACCAGGCGCCGGCCGAAAAAGCCGTTGACGCCCACGATCGCCACCTCGCCGGGCTCCAGCAGGTGCGCCAGGCCGGCCTCCATGCCCGACGTGCCGGTGGCCTGGAGCGGCAGCACCAGGCCACCGGACGCCCGATAGACCACCCGCAGCAGCGAGCCGACCTCGGTTAGAAGGTCAGCGAAATCGGGATCCATATGGCCGAGCATCGGGCGTTGCATCGCGGCCAGGGCCGCCGGCGAGACGTTGCACGGGCCAGGGCCGCACAGCAACCGATCGCCTGGATCAAGGGGAGGGGGAATCTGGGTCATGGGCGCGAGATTACTCGCACCAGCCGCTGCCAACCGTCGGTCTTGGGTCGGTCTATGAACAAATTCATTCAATGACGTTGACAGCGCGGCCGCACACACGACTGCTGCCGCTCCGTGCCGACATCGTGATGCTCGACTCGAGCTCGAGCGCGCCGATCTGCTGGCTCAGCGGGGGCTGGAACATGAGCAGGCGGGCGGCGGCGCGACAGAAGTGCAGTTCCTGTGTGACAGCGAAGAAATAGCGAAGTTGGCGAAGTTCCTCGAGTGCTGACCGGGGGGAGCCCGGCTGATACTTAAGTCAGATCAATAGATCCTATTTCGATATTGGACAGAATCAAACTTCGCGCCTAACGTGAGCACCATGTCGTTCCTGCTGGAGTGCCCCAACTGCGGGGTGCGCGAGGTGACCGATTTCGGCTTCGGCGGTGAGGTGTCCTCGCGCCCCACGGAGCACCCGAGCTTCCGGGAATTGAACACGTACAACTACTTCCGCCGCAACGTCGCGGGCGTGCAGCGCGAATGGTGGTTTCATCGCTCCGGATGCCGCGCCTGGTTCATCGCCGAGCGTGACACCACGACCAACGAGGTCATGTTCACGGCGAGGGCCGACGCCAGCGCCCCTGAGCCCGCCGGGGACGCTGCCCGCGCCGCCACCCAGGGCGGGGGCGAGCTTCTGTGAGCCGGCTGGACCCGCAGCCGGGCGAGCGGATCGTCCGCGACACGAAGTTCAGCTTCACGTTTGACGGCAAGCAGGTGGAGGCGTACGAGGGCGACACGATCGGCTCGGCGCTGTACGCCGCCGGGCAGCGCACGTTCAGCCGCTCGTTCAAGTACCACCGGCGCCGCGGTCTGATGTGCGTCGCCGGGCAGTGCCCCAACTGCATCTGCTCGGTCGACGGAGCGCCCGGCGCGCGGGCGTGCACCGAGCCGGCGCGTGACGGGATCACGGTCAACCACGTCAACGCGCTGCCGTCGCTGGAGTTCGACGCGATGCGGGCGACCGACCTCGTGGGGGGGCCGTTCACGCCGCCCGGCTTCTACTACAAGACGTTCATGCGGCCGCGGCGCCTGTGGCCGCTGTACGAGAAGATCCTGCGCAACGCCGCCGGGCTGGGCACGCTGCGCCCCGACCAGCCCGAGCGCGAGTGGCGCACCGAGTACCGCCGCCGGCACGCCGACGTGCTCGTCACCGGGGGCGGCCTGGCCGGCCTGAGCGCTGCCATCGCCGCCGCCGGGCTGGGCGCTGATGTCGTCCTCGTCGACGAGGGTCCCGAGCCGGGAGGTCAACAACTTGTGCAGGGCGGACGCGACGCGGTCGCCGGCCTGGTGCAGCGCGCGCGCTCGGCAGGTGTCGAGATCATCGCGTACGGCTCGGCGCTCGGCTACTTCGACGGGCTCGTCCCCGTATGGCAGCGCGACACGCTGCACCAGATCCGGGCGGCCCAGCACGTGTTCGCCACCGGGGCGATCGAGCAGGTGCTGGTGTTCGCCGGCAACGACCTGCCCGGCGTCATGCTGTCCGGGGGAGCGCGGCGGCTCGCCTCCCTGTACGCGGTCAGCCCCGGTCGCCGGGCGGTCGTGGCCACAACCTCCGATCGGGGCCTGCACGCCGCGGTCGCGCTGCGCGCCGCGGGGGTCCAGATCGAGGCGATCGCCGACCTGCGCCCGGACGCCGCCGAGCTGGCCGGGCAGCTGCGGGCCAGCGGGATTCCGGTGTTCAACGGTCATACCGTGATCGAGGCCACCGGCCGCAGGACGGTGCAGCGGGCCGTGATCGCTCCGCTGGGTGGCGGCGGCGAGCGCGCCTACGACTGCGATCTGGTGATTGTCTCCGGCGGCGCCATCCCAGCCAGCTCGCTGGCGCTCCAGGCTGGCGCCGAGAGCAGCTATGACACCGAGCGCGGGCACTTTGCGCTGACGCAGATCCCGGCGAACGTCTACGCCGCGGGCGACGTGGTCGAAGCTGCCGGCGATCAGGCCGTCACTCTCTCCGGCGAGCTGGCCGGGCTGCAGGCCGGGCACGCGCTCGGTCTGGGCACCGGGGATTCCCGTGAGCGGGCCGATCAGCTGCAGCAGCGCCTGTCGGCGCCGGGAGCGGTCGACGTGGCTGTCGCGCCGGTGGTCAGCGGAGAGGGGCGGGGCAAGTGCTTTGCCTGCCTGTGCGAGGACGTCACCAGCAAGGACGTGCGGGTGTCGATCGAGGAGGGCTATGACTCGATCGAGCTGGCCAAGCGCTACACGACGGTCACCATGGGACCGTGCCAGGGGCGCATGTGCCAGCTGCCGGCGGTGCGCCTGATGGCCGCGGGGACCGGTCAGAACCTGAGTTCGGTCGGGACCACGGCCGCCCGGCCGCCCTGGGTCTCGGTTCCGATGGGAATCCTCGGGGGCCGCGCGGTCGAGCCCGCCAAGCGCTCGGCGCTCCACGCTCGCCATCGTGAGCTCGGGGCGAGCGTGAAGTGGGCGGGCGACTGGCTGCGCGCCTACGACTACGGAGACCCCGCGGGCGAGGCCCTGGCCGTCAATCGCGCCGCCGGACTGATCGACGTCTCGACGCTCGGCAAGCTGATCGTCCGCGGTCCCGACGCCGGAGCGTTTCTGGACCGGCTGTACCCCAACCGTTTCTCGAACCTCGCGCCCGGCCGGATCCGCTACGGCGTGATCAGCTCCGACGCCGGCCGCATCGTCGACGACGGCACCGTGTGCCGGCTTGACGAGCAGACGTTCTACGTCACCACGACCTCGAGCGGCGCCGGCGCGGTCGAGGAGTGGTTCTCGTGGTGGCTGACGGACTGGGGCAGCCGGGTCCACCTCACCGACGTCACCCAAGGTCTGGCCGCCCTGAACCTGGCCGGGCCGCGCGCGCGGGAGATCATGAGTTCCGTCTGCGATCTTGACCTCTCCAACCAGGCCTTTCCCTACCTCGACGGTCAGCAGGGCGAGATCGCCGGTGTGCGGTGCCTGATCCTGCGCATCGGCTTCGTCGGCGAGCTCGGCTACGAGATCCATTTCCCGACCGCGTACGCCGAGCACGTCTGGGACGCGTTGGTGGTCGCCGGCGCCCCTCACGGTCTGCGGCCCTTCGGCCTTGAGCCCCAGCGCATCCTACGCCTGCAGAAGATGCACATCCTGATCGGTCAGGACACCGATTCGGAGTCGACGCCGTTCGGAGCGGCGATGCCGTGGATCGTCAAGCTCGACAAGGAACAGGACTTCATCGGACGGTGGGCGCTGG
>JALYZB010000170.1 GCA_030945945.1 Actinomycetota bacterium
TGACGAACAGGACCACGAGCAGGATCCCGAGGATCAACCAGTACCAGGGCCTCAGATCGAGCAGGTTGAACTGGCCGATCCCGGGGAAATACGGCGTGTCCACGGCGCTGATGCCGAGGTTGCCGGCCGTCAGGGTCATCCCGTTGCCGATGCTCACGCTCTGGCCGTTGACCGCGAGCACGCCGATGATCTCGCCGAAGGCGAGGGTCACGATCGCGATGTAGTCTCCGCGCAGACGCAGCGTCGGCAGCCCGATGATCATGCCCGCGAGCCCGCAGATCAGCGCCGCGGCAACGAGGATCAGCAGGAAGTTCAAGTGGACGCCGCTCGAGGTGGCCGCGATCCCCGAGACCCCGACGTGGACGTGGGCCTGGAAGAAGAAGTCCGAGCCGAACCAGCCCACCGAGTAGGCGCCGAGCGCGTAGAAGGCGACGTAGCCGAGGTCGAGCAGGCCGGCGAAGCCGACAACGATGTTCAGCCCCAGGGACATGACCGCAAAGGCGACGGCGATGATCGTCGCGTTCATGAAGCCGCTGGTGTTGGAGAAGACGAACGGCAGCACGATCGCGATCAAGATCACCACGAGCGCCAGCGCACGAGAGAACTTCGGACCGCCGCCCCACGGCAGCCGTCGCTTGACGGCCGCGCGCCACTCCGCGATCTGGGCTTGCAGCTCGCTCATCCCGCCTCCCTGGTCTCCTCGCCGAGCAGACCTCGCGGACGCAGGATCATGATCACGATCAGGTAACCGAACACGACCGCTTCGGTCCATTGGGGCCCCAGCCGCGAGTCCGACAGCGCCTGGATGATGCCGATGATCAGACCACCGAGCACGGCGCCGCGGACGTTGCCGATGCCGCCCATGACGGCGGCGGTGAAGGCGATCAGCCCGGCCCGGAAGCCCTGGAAGTACCAGATGTTCGTCTCGTACAGGGCGTAGATGAGGCCGGCCGCACCGGCCAGCATGCCGCCGAGCATGAAGGTCAGCGAGATCGTCTGGTTGACGTTGATGCCCATCAGCCGGGCCGCCTCGGGATCCTGGGCGGTGGCCCGCATCGCCCGTCCGGCCCGGGTGCTGGAGATGAACCAGGCGAGCCCGAGCACGAGCGGGATCATCACCAGGATGGCGAGGATGTATCCGCGCACGATCGGCACGCCGGAGATGTTGAACACCGGCTGGCTCTCGTTGATCAGGTCGGGCACGCCCTGGGGCGAGCCGCCCTGCCAGAGCAGCCCGACGTTCTGCAGGATGAAGGAGAAGCCGACCGCAGTGATCAGCGAGGCCAGCTTGGGCGCCGAGCGCAGCGGCCGGTAGGCGACCCGCTCGATCAGCACGTTCAGCGCCCCGCACACGACCATCGCCACCACCAGGGTCACAATCAGTCCGGCGATCAGCCCGAGCGGTCCGGTGGCCAGGCCCAGCCCCAGCGTTCCCCACAGACCCGCCGAGGTAAAGGAGCCGATCATGAACACGTCGCCGTGGGCGAAGTTGATCAGCTCGATGATCCCGTAGACGAGCGTGTACCCGATCGCGATCAACGCCCAGATGGCGCCGTTGGAGAGTCCCTGGACGAGGTTGAAGCCGAGGTGCGACAGGTCGTGATGGACGAGCGGGTGGCCGTGAGCGAGCCCGGCTTCGTAGCCGTGGGTGAGGTCCCGGAACCCGTAGTAGACCGGCAGGATCGCCAGGGCGACGATCAGGCCCCAGCGGCCCGCGACCCGTCGCACAGCGGCCAACGGCCGCATCGCAGGACCCGGGAGGCTGGGGAGAGATTGTGCTTCCACGGTGAGGATCATGGGGAGGGCGCCGGACGCGACGCCCTCCCCACACCCCGTCCGTCACCGGACGGGCATCCGTATGCGTCCTACTTGACCGTCTTGGTCGGCGTGATCGTCTTGTAGAACACCGGGTTCCCGGTGGAATCGACCTTGTAGAGCCCATATGACTTCAGGGTCGTGTCGCCGTTGGCGTCGAACCCGTAGCTGCCGAGCACGGAACTGCGGCTCGCGGTCGCGAACAGGGCCTTGAGCACAGCAGCCTTGTCCGAGCCCTGGGCCCCGAGCTTGCTGACCGTCTCCAGCCCGAGCTTCATCGCCTCATAGCCGTAGATCGCATACGGATCCGGAACCGAGCCATACTTGGCCTTGTACTTGGCCAGGAAATCCTTTCCGCCGGGGTAGGCGGTGAGGTTCTGGGTGGCCACCGTGCATTGGATCAGCGGATCGATCGCCGCCGGCACCCCGCCCATCTTCGGGTTGGTGTAGGAGCCCGTGCAGGCGCCGTCCGGGACGAAGATCTTCGCCTTCGGCAGCGCCGCGTGGACATCCTTGGTCAGCTGGACCGCACCGTTGGAGACGATCCCGGAGAAGAAGAAGCAGTCGGCTCCCTGTCCCTGGATCGTGCTCGCGTAGCTGCGGAAGTTCGGCGCCGTCGGGTCGATGCCGGTGTTACTGGTGATGGTGTCGCCGTAGAAGCCCTTCTCCAGGCCGAGCAGCGTCGCCAGCCCCTGCCCGTAGGCCTCCTTGTCGTTGGCCACCGCGATCTTGGTGCAGCCCGCGCTCTTCATCGCGATCAGGCCGGCGGCGCCCTGGATTGAGTCGATCGGCACGATCCGCAGGTAGTTGCGCTTGCCGCTGGGGTAGTACTTGTTCGGCTCGCCGGGGGCGCTGCCCGGCAGCTTGGTCGTCAGGCCAACGTAGGTGTTGGCCGGACTGACCATCGGGATCCCGGCCTGGTTGAGGATCGGAATTGAGACCTCCGAGGCCCCCGAGTTGAACTCGCCGATGTAGTAGACGGCCTTGGGGTCGGACGCCGCCTTACGGGCGTCGGCCGCGGTCTGGCCCGGATCCCACTTGCCGGCGGCGGCAGTCGAGTCATCCAGCGACTGATAGTTGACCGTGAACTTGCCGGCCTTGCCGCCCACCTCGGCCAGCGCGAGCTTGACCCCGTTGACCAGCGGACTGGTCTGCGCCGTGGAGGCGCCCTGCAGCGGAAGGCTGGAGTACATGTCGATCGTCGAACCGCTCGCCGAACCACCGCTCGAGCCACCGGAACCTCCAGAACTGCTACTGCTACTGCTCCCACATGCGCTCAGCGCCAAGATCGAGCCGATGATCAGCCCACCTCGCCACGCCCTGCCGAGATGTCTCATAGACGTCCTCCTCTAAAGGTGTCAGGCCGAGCTCTCGACTGCCCGGTGCGGGCACACTAATGACGAGTTCGGACTGCAGCAAGCGCAACCGCGCAAATGCCGTCCCGGCACCGGCCTCGTAACAGAAACGCAATACCGGCCCGCGGCGAACAGACGCCGCCGGACTACCCGGCCAGCGAGGCGAATCGGAACGCGGTCAGCGCTCCCGAATGCACGTGCGCGAACACGAACGGCGCCGCGCTCGGATCGCCGCCCTTGATCGTGTAGTCACCGATCGCACTTCCCGTCCGCTTCAACGAGCGGAAGCTGTTGACGACGAGGGCACGATTGGCGGCGTTGGCGCCCGCCGACTGCAGGACGGCGAGCACCGCCTTCATCGCCTCATAGCCGAACACGGCCGGCGGCGCAGGCGCGTGCTGGTAGGCGGACCGAAACGCCGAGACGAAGCCGGCCGCCCCGGGCGGCAGCTTGCCGGGGATGAAGCCGGGCGAGGAGACGACCAGGCGCTGCTGGGCGGCGGGGCTCAGCGCGGTGACGAAGGCGGAGTCATACAGGCCGGAGGGGGCGAACAGCTTGCTGGTCGACCCCGAAGCCGCAGCCTGATTCAAGAACCGTGTCGCCGCCGCGCGGTCAGACGCGCTGGCCAGGCTACCCCCGAAGAAGGCGCCCTGGGCCGACGGCAGGCTGCCGGTGAGGGTCAGCCCGGCCGTTCTGGCCGCCGATCTGACCTCGAGCGCTAGGGTGGCCCCGTAGCGATGCCCGTCGTCAGCCACGTACAGGCTCGAGACGTGCTCGGACCGCATCTCGGAGACCAGTGCGCTGGCTTCCTGAGCGGAGGTGGGGACCACGCGGGCGAAGGTCTCGCGGTAGGTGACGTGCCCCGGGTAGAAGCTCTGGACCGAGTCTGAGACGGGGGGCACCGGTTGCGTCAGGTAGGCGGCGGTGTCGACCGGGCTGACCTCGAGCAGGCCCTGCTGGTTGACGATCTCCACCGACACCTGAGACGTCCCGGGCACGAGCTCGCCGAGATAGGCGATCGAACTCTGGTCGGCAAGCGCGGCGCGCGCGTTGTCCGACAGCGTCGCCCCACGCAGGACCCGCAGATGCAGCGTGTAGGGGCCGACCTTGCCGCTGCTCTGATGAAAGGCGAGCCGCTCGGCGGCAAGGACGTCCTGCGCCGGCTCACTGCGCGCGCCGCCCCCGGGCTGCCCGAGGACGACGGTCAGCGTGCGGCCGGCGACGACGACGCTGCTGTTCCCGCCCGTGGTCGACGTGCCACAGCCGCTCAGGGCAAGAGCCAGGGGCAGTGCACACACCGCGCCGCGGCGCAGCAGCCGCTTGCGACCGAGGCGCATCACAGAGCTCGCGGAGCGGAAGCTCAGTCCCGCCGGCCGGGCAGGAAAGGCAGCAGGTTGCGCACGCCGATTGCCAGCAGGACCATCACGATGGCCAGCATGATCGCGTCCAGCCCGCTCACGTTGAGCGACCAGATGATGATCCACAGGCACAGGCCGATGGTGGCGGTGATGATGAGACCCATCGCCGGGGCATCTTACCGGCGTGGCGCCGCGGAGCGCTCGCCGGAGCCGCGCTGACCCTGCGACAGCGCCACGGCAAAGCCGCGGACCAGTGCCTCGACCTCGGCCGCAGGATTGGCTGCCTCGCCCGCGGCCCGCACGAGCCGGCTGCCGATGATGACTCCGTCGGCCCCGGCGGCGGCGGCGCCGGCCGCCTGCTCGGGGGTGCCGATCCCGAATCCAACGGCGACCGGGACCTCGGTCCGGGCCGCGGCGCGGCTCACCACCCGGCCGATCGCTTCGGTTCCCTCCGAGGACTGCGCCCGCTCCCCGGTCGTCCCGGTGAAGGAGATCGCGTAGATGAAGCCCTGGGCATCGGCCCCGATCTCGGCCAGGCGGGCGTCGGGCGTGGTCGGCGCGACCAGCGGCACGAGCGCGAGCCCGCGCTGCGCGCAGCCGGCGGCACAGTCCCGCGATTCCTCGCGCGGGAGGTCGGGCACGATCAGGCCGCTCGCCCCGATCCCCACCAGCGAGTCCAGGAAGCGCTCCAGCCCGCGGATGATGATCGGGTTGGCGTAGCACATGACCACGACCGGGACGTGGCGGGCGATCTCCTGGCCGACCGCCAGCACCGCGGGCAGCGTGCTCCCCGCCCTCAGCGCGGCGGTGGCGGCGGCGTGGATGATCGGGCCGTCGGCGAGCGGGTCAGAGAACGGGACCCCGAGCTCGACGAGGTCGGCGCCGCCGCGGGCGTAGGCCAGTCCGATCTCCCGTGAGGTGTCCAGATCGGGAAAGCCACCCATCAGGTAGGGCATCAGCGCCGCGCGCCGTCCGTTGGCGCGCGCGCGGGCGAACGCCTCGGCGATTCGCTCCAGGCCGGTTGGCGCCATCTGTGCTCCGCTGGTCATGGTGCGTCGGGCTCGAGCGCGGCCAGCGCCTCGGCGAGATCCTTGTCCCCCCGACCCGACAGGCAGACGATGTCCAGCTCGGAATCGGACCCGCCCTCCCCGGCCAGCGTCCAGGCGATCGCGTGGGCGCTCTCGAGCGCCGGGATGATCCCCTCCAGACGGGCCAGGGTGGCAAATGCACGCAGCGCGGCCTGGTCATCGACGGCGAGGTAGCGCGCGCGTCCCTGGTCGCGCAGCCAGGCGTGCTCGGGTCCGCTCCCGGGGTAATCCAGGCCGGCGGAGATCGAGTGCGCTTCGAGGATCTGACCGTCCTCGTCCTGCATCAGCGCCGAGTAGGCGCCGTGCAGGACGCCGGGGGTCCCGGCCACGGTCAGCGGGGCGCCGTGGCGGCCGGTGTCGATCCCCTCGCCCGCCGCCTCGACGCCGATCAGCGCGACCTCGGCATCCTCGACAAAGGGGACGAACATGCCGATCGCGTTGGAACCGCCGCCGACGCAAGCGATCACCCGGTCCGGGAGCCGGCCCTCGGCCTGAAGGATCTGCGCCCGGGCCTCGTCGCCGATCACCCGCTGCAGGTCACGGACGAGCGCCGGGTATGGGGCGGGTCCGACGCAGGATCCGATGATGTAGTGGGTATCCGAGACGTTGGTGACCCAGTCGCGGATCGCCGCCGAGACCGCCTCCTTGAGCGTGCGGGCTCCGGCCTCGACGGGCTCGACACGCGCCCCGAGCAGCCCCATCCGCTCGACGTTGGGCTTCTGGCGGCGCATGTCCTCGGTGCCCATGTAGACGATGCACTCGAGATCGAGCAGGGCGCAGGCGGTGGCCGCGGCGACGCCGTGCTGGCCCGCGCCCGTCTCGGCGATGATCCGGGTCTTGCCCATCCGCCGGGCGAGCAGGGCCTGGCCGATCGCGTTGTTGATCTTGTGCGCACCGGTGTGGTTGAGGTCCTCGCGCTTGAGGTAGATCGAGCGGCCGGCGACCGCGCTGAGCCGCCGCGCCCGGTACAGCGGCGAGGGGCGCCCGACGTAGTCGTGCAGCAGCGTGGCGAGCTCGTCGCGATAGACGGGATTGGCGCGCGCGGCCAGCCACGCCGTCTCGAGCTCGGCCAACGCGGGCATCAGCGTCTCGGGGACGTACTGCCCCCCGTAGGGGCCGAAGCGGTGCTCGATCGTGCTCAAACGACCAGGGCGGTGTCGGCGACCGCGGCGGCGAAGGCATCGATCAGCGCCGGATCCTTGACGCCGGGGCTCAGCTCGACGCCGCTGGAGACGTCGACGGCATACGGTCGCACGGCGGCGATCGCGTCGGCGACGTTGGCCGGCGTCAGCCCCCCGGAGAGGAGACGCGGGACGCGCGGCCGGCGCTGGCCGCGGGCCAGTTCCCACGCGAACGTCTCACCGGTGCCGCCCCGGACCCCGGGCACGAAGCTGTCCAGGAGGTGGAAGTCGGTGTGGAACACACCCAGGGCCTGGATGTCGGCACCGCTGTGCACCCGGGCGGCCTTGATCACCTTGGCGCCGGTCCGGCGGGCGGCCTCGGCGCAGAACACCGGGCCCTCGTCGCCGTGGAACTGCAGCAGGCTCAGGTGGGCCTCGTCGGCGGCGCGGACGACCTCGTCGAGGGTCGGGTTGACGAACACACCGGCCAGCTGCACCTGGCGACGGAAGCGGGCGCCGATCTCGGCGGCCTGGTCGGGCGGACAGCGGCGCGGAGAGCCGGGCCACAGGATCATGCCCAGCGCCCAGGCGCCGGCCTGCACGGCGTGCTCGGCATCCTCAGGTCGGGTCAGGCCGCAGAACTTGATCTTGGTGGCGGGGAGATCCACGGTCACCATCCTACGAACCGGCGCCGCGCGCCCCGGTCAGCCCGGGGTCGTGAGCCCGACGCCGGTCAGCTCGCGGCAGGCGGCCTCGATGTCCGGCGAGCGCATCAGGGCCTCGCCGATCAGCACCGCGTCGACCCCGGCGCCGGTCAGCGCCTGGAGCTCGACCCGGGTGCGAAAGCCCGATTCGGCGACGACCAGCGCACCGGCGGGGGCCTGCGGCGCCAACGCCATCGTGCGGCCGACATCGACCTGCAGCGTGGTCAGATCGCGGTTGTTGATCCCGATGATCGCCGCGCCGAGCTCGCGGGCGGCGGCGAGCTCAGCCGCATCATGGACCTCGACGAGCACCTCGAGCCCGAGCTCGGTTGCCTGCGTATACAGAGCCGACAGCTCGCGGGCGGACAGTGCGGCGGCGATCAGCAGGACCGCGTCGGCGCCCCCGGCGACCGCCTCGCTGACCTGGTAGGTGTCGACGATGAAGTCCTTGCGCAGGATCGGCAGCGTGCTTGCGGCCCGGGCCCGGCCCAGGTCATCCAGGGCTCCGCCGAAGCTCTCTGACTCGGTGAGCACCGACAGCGCGGCCGCGCCGGCCCGTTCGTAGGCGGACACCACGTCCTCGAGCGCGATGCCCTCCCGGATCGTACCCGCCGACGGGGAACGGCGCTTGTGCTCGGCGATCACCGACAGGCCGGGACGGCCCAGGGCATCGGCAAAGGATCGGGCCGGCGCGTCCCCGGCCGCCTCGGAGATCCGGCGCTCCTGGCCCGCGGCCAGCACGTGCGCCAGCGGGCGGGCGGCGCGGCGGTGGGCCACGTCGGCACGGGTGCGCTGCAGGATCGTCGTCAGCGCGTTCATCACGCCACCTGCGGCGCCAGCTCGCAGGTGATGGCCACGAAGCGCGCCAGCGTGTCGGCGGCGGCGCCGGAGTCGATCGCTGCCTCTGCGGCCCGCACCCCGGCCGCGAGATCGTCACCGCCGCCGCCCGCGTAGATCGCCGCGCCGGCGTTGAGCACGGCCAGTCCCCGGGCGGGGTGGCCCGCGTCGAGCCGGCCGTCGAGGATCCGGCGGGTGATGGCGGCGTTCTCGATCGGGTCCCCGCCGGAAATCGCATCGGCGGGAGCGCTGGCCAGCCCGACCTCCTCGGGAATGACGATCGAGCGGGTGATCGTCTCACCGGTCACCTCGACGACGTCGGTCGGCGCCGAGATGCTCAGCTCGTCGAGCCCGTCGCGGCTGGAGACCAGCAGCGCATGATCGGTGCCCAGCAGGGCCAGCGCGCCGGCCATCGTCTCCAGGTAGGCGGGATCCGAGACGCCGATCAGCTGCCGGCGCGCGCCGGCCGGGTTGGTCAGCGGGCCGAGGAAGTTAAAGATCGTCCGCACTGCCAGCTCGCGGCGGACGGCGATCACGTAGCGCGTGGCCTGATGGTGGGCGGGCGCGAACATGAACCCGAAGCCGACCGACTCGATGCAATGCGCCACATCCTCGGGGCGCAGGTCGATCCGGGCCCCAAGCGCCTCGAGCAGATCGGCTGAGCCCGACACGCCGGTCGCCGAGCGGTTGCCGTGCTTGGCGACCGTGCAGCCCGCCCCGGCGGCGATCAGTGCCGCGGTGGTGGAGACGTTGAAGGTGCGCCGCCCCCCGCCGGTGCCGGCGGTGTCGAGCAGGTTGCCCCGGGCCGTGGAGACCGGCGCCGCCAGCGCGCGCATCGCCTTGGCCAGGCCGGCGAGCTCGGCGATCGTCTCCCCCTTTGTGCGCAGCGCGATCAAGAAGCCGGCGATCTGGATCTCCGAGGCCTCACCGGCCATGATCTCGGCCAGCACGGCCGCGCTCTGCTCGAGGCTGAGGTCCTCGCGGTTGGCGAGCATGTCGATCGCGCGGGTCAGCAGCTCGGGACCGTTCATCGGGTCACGCCCAGGAAGTTGGCCAGCAACTCGCGGCCCTGCTCGGTGAGCACGGATTCGGGATGGAACTGGACGCCCTCGGCCGGCAGCGTGCGGTGACGCACGGCCATCACCACTCCGTCAGCGGCCGCGCTGCGCTCCAGCACCTCGGGCAGCTCCGCAGCGGCGATTAGCGAGTGGTAGCGGCCCACCTCGAGGGGGGTGTGCAGACCGCTGAAGATCGTCCTGCCATCGTGCTCGATCCGGGTCGTCTTGCCGTGCACGGGATGGTGGGTGACGACCCGCCCCCCGTAGGCCTGGACGAGCGCCTGGTGACCCAGGCAGACGCCGAGCAGCGGGATTCCGGCTTCGGGGAAGCGCCGGACGGCCTCCAGCGAGATCCCGGCGTCATCGGGCGTGCACGGTCCCGGGGAGACGATCACGCGGTCATAACCGCGCACAATGAGATCGTCCATCGTCGCGCGGTCGTTGCGGACCACCTCGATTTCGGAAGACCGGTCCCCGCCGGTGAGCTCACCGACGTACTGGACGAGGTTGTAGGTGAAGCTGTCGTAGTTGTCGATGACGAGCACGCGCACGACGGCACTTCTCCTCACGACCACTCGGGCTGCGCGACGGCCAGCTCGATCGCCTGGCGCACCGCGCGGGCCTTGGCCTCGGACTCGCGAAACTCGGCCTCGGGGCGCGCGTCGGCGACGGTGCCCCCGCCGGCCTGGATGTGAGCAACGCCGTCCTTGACCACCACCGTGCGGATGTGGATGCAGGTGTCGAGCTCCCCGGTGTAGCTGGCGTAGCCGATCGCTCCGCCGTAGCCGCCGCGCTTGACCGGTTCCAGCTCGTCGATGATCTGCATCGCGCGCACCTTGGGCGCCCCTGACAGGGTGCCCGCCGGGAGCACTGAGCGCAGCGCATCGAGCGCGCCCACCCCGGGCCGCAGGCGCCCGGCGACGCTGGAGACGATGTGCATCACGTGGCTGTAGTGCTCCACCGCCATGAAGCTCTCGACCTCCACCGAGCCGTACTCGCAGACCCGGCCGAGATCGTTGCGGCCGAGGTCCACGAGCATCACGTGCTCAGCGCGCTCCTTGACGTCGGAGAGCAGCTCCCGGGCCATAGCCAGGTCCTCGTCGGGGTCGGAGCCGCGCGGACGGGTGCCGGCGATCGGGCGCGTGGTCACCCGGCGCCCGGTAACCGTGATCAGCGGCTCCGGGCTGGCCCCGGCGATCTCGAAGTCCCCGAAGTCCAGGAAGTACATGTACGGGCTCGGGTTGACCGCGCGCAGGCCGCGATAGATCGAGAACGCCTCCACCCCGATCGGCGCCGACCACCGTTGGGACGGCACCACCTGGAAGGCGTCACCGGCGTAGATGTACTCGATAATCCGGCTCACCATGCCCTCGAAATGCTCCCGGCTCATGTTTGCGGTGAACTCCGGCGGACGGCGGCCGGTCACCGGCGGGCGGGTTGGGCGGGGCACCGGGCCGCCCAGGCGCCAGCGCACCTCGGCGATCGTCTCCACGGCACGCCCGTAGGACGCGTCGACGTCGTCCTTGGCATAGACATTGGCGACGACGGTCACGGTGTGCAGAAGGTGGTCGAAGACGACGAGCACGTCCGTCAGCATCAGCGCGAGGTCGGGCACACCCACCGGATCCGGGTTGGGCGGCCCGAGCGGCTCGACGGTGCGGACGAGGTCATAGGCGAACATCCCGACCGCCCCGCCCACGAACGGCGGCATGCCGGGCAGCTCGGCGGCGTCAAAGCGCTCCAGCTCGGCCGCAGCGAGCTCGTACGGGTCGCCGGGATCGCCCAGTGACCAGCGCAGCACCTTGCGCGGGCGGTAGCCGATGAACGAGTAGCGCCCGACCCGGCCCTGCTCGGCGGACTCCAGCAAAAAAGCGGGACCGTCCTCACGCAGCTTGAGAAAAGCCGAGACCGGGGTCTGGCAATCGTCGATGAACGTCTCGGCGAGCGGGATCAGGTTGTGACGAGCGGCGAGTGCGCGAACCGTCTCGAGTGAGACCGGTCCCCGGCCGCCCCCGGGCCCGCCGCCCGGCCCGGCCGCGGGCTCAGCGCCGGCGACGGCCATCGAGCACCCGCTCGGCATCGGCGAGGGTCAGATCGCGCCCACGCAGCAGCACCGCGAGGTGGTAGAGCAGGTCCGCGGCCTCCTCGGCGACTCGTTCATCGGACTCCTCGCGGGCCGCCCGGGCGACCTCCTCGGCCTCCTCCTGCACCTTCTCGCCGGCGCTGCCCGGCTGAGCGAGCAGCCACGCCGTGTAGGACCCGTCCGGACGCTCCTCGGCCCGCGCGGCGATCGTGCGCTCGAGCGCGGGCAGGGTCTCAAACGGCGCGCCGGGCTCGAGCTCGCCACGGTAAAAGCAGGTGCGCTCTCCGGTATGACACGCGGCACCGGTCGGCTCGACTAGCGCGACCAGCGCGTCCCCGTCACAGTCGTAGCGGATCGCCCGCACCGCCTGGGTGTTGCCCGAGGTGGCCCCCTTGTGCCAGAGCTCGTGGCGCGACCGACTGAAGAAGTGGGTCTCGCCGGTCTCGCGGGTCAACCGCAGCGACTCGGCGGTCATGTAGGCGACGGTCAGCACCTCGCCCGTGCGCCAGTCCTGGACGACGCAGGGCACCAGTCCGTGCTCGTCGAAAGCCACCTCACCGTCGTCCACGGCGCCGATTTTAGTCTCGGGCGGCCGCAGGCCCGGTTCCGCCCCGAGCAGAACCGCTATTCGATGCCGAGGCGGTCCAGTAGACGCTCGTCTCCGCGCCAGTGGCGGCGAACCCGGACCGACAGTTCGAGGTGGACCCGTGTGCCGAGCTCACGTTCGATCGACCGCCGCGCCGCCACCCCGATCGCCTTGATCATGC
>JALYZB010000172.1 GCA_030945945.1 Actinomycetota bacterium
ACGCGCCAAGAAGCCGCTCACGTCCGCCGCGATGAGCCGCTCGAGCTCCAGGCCGCCGACCAGTGCGACCCGGTCCTCGAGGAACACCCTCGCGCCACGCTCGTAATCCTTGATCGTGTCCGCCGTCGGTCAAGGCTGTGCCACCAACGCACTAAGACCAAGCGCCACCTCGAGCTCTGTGCGTCTGCGGCTGACCGTTCTCCCCCATCTTGACCTGCCTGGGCAGCCGGGGGGTACGCTCGAGTGGTGCGCCTGGCATGGAAACGCCGGCTTGGGAGCCGGCGAGCCCTGGGAACGCTCGTGGCCTCGTCGAGCCTCGCGATCGCCGTCGTGGTGGGGATCGGGTTGCTCTGGCCAGGGCCGGTAACGGCGCAAGGGGCGCACGCACACCCAAGCGCCGCACGCGCGGGCCTTTCATCCGCGGGCCCCCCGCACGCCCTCCAAGCGCACGCCGTCCCAGCACGCGCGCTCCAGACGTTCGTCTCGCGGGCTCCGCTCTCCGACGCTAGCGAGATCGATCGCTACTCGCTGACCTCCGGTCGTAGTCTCGGCGCGCTCGTACACCTCCCCGCGTTTCCGTCCAAGGCCCAGAACTCATACGTGTCGGATCCGCATCTGCTGGCGGACGGTGACTACCTGATCACTTTTACCCACGACGCCGAGTGCGGGAGCTCAGGCGGTCAATGTCTCCCAATCGCAAACACTTGCGCCAGCCGCATCGAGACGATCAACCCCGCCACTGGTGGCGCCAAGCTGCGGTTCACTGAGTCTGGCGCCTGGCGGGTGTTCGACGCGGTGCCAAGCCCTCGCGATCGCTACGTCGCGCTGATTGAACAGGCATGCGACGGGAGCACGGGGCGCTTGGTGGTGCACGACCTGTGGACCGGCCGCCAGCATGTCGCCGCGCGCAACCTGTCGGACTGCGCGCTGAGCTCCAGCGCGACATGGACAACGAACGGAGCGAAGCTCGTGTTCGCCTTCACGCAACGCTCCGACCCAAACGACCCCGGGGCTAACTGCTCGCTGGCGACCGCGCCTGCGGGCAGGACGACCGCGTCCTCGAGCTGGCCCCTAATCCGTCCTGACGCGTCGTGCGGCTTTCAATCGTCCGCATTTGACAACACCGGACTGGTCGCCGCCGAAACCTGCGCCCCCACAAAGGACAGCAAGCTGATCCAATACTCCAGCAGAAGCCGGGTTGTGCGCCGGTTGTCGCTGGCGCCCTGGGACTACGGCGTAACGACCCAGGTTGCCGCCGACCCGCTAGCGCACACGGTGCTCGTCAGCCAGATCACTTACACCCAGCCTGATGTCACAACGGTCTGGACCTTCAATGGCACTAAGCTGCACGTGGTGAACGTTTACTTCGGCTCGGCCATCATCGCTCAGCCCTGAAGCCTCGGACCGGCTCTTTCATGCGGATGGCGCACTGAAGCATCAGGTCGGCGTCGGCACCTTCGTCCTGCGCCCGCTAACCCCAACGGCTCGATCAGCTCCCGAACACGAAACGCCCGGCAGCTGCGGATCGTCCTTCAGCAGGCCATCAATCTCATCCTTGAACGGATCGAGCTTCGATCCCCGCTCGGACAGCTACACGCCGGCGGCGCGTCCGACCGCAGCGCCACCCGGACCGTGTCGCGCGCCAACCCCGTGCGACACACCAACTCGTTGATCGGCACGCTCCGAACGAAGTGCTCCCTGCGCAACTCGGCCCAACGCTCCACGTCCAGCACCCCTCTTCCTGCCTCGATCGATATGACCGGGCCAGGCTCACCATCACCCTGGACGCCTCCGCCACCATCGGAGGGGGTCAAATTTCAACCCGCGACGAAGGTCAGTTTCTCACCGGCGCCGACAACCATGACTGATACGACCCCTCTTGTCTCCGGCGTGGACTTCGTCTGCATCCCGGCGCAGAACGTCGATGCGAGACGGCCTTCTACGGCGAAACACTCGACCTTCGGTTCGTCAAGCGCTACGGGAGCCGGCCGGGGGCCGAGTACCAGGCCGGCAATCTCACGCTGGCGATCAAACGCACCAAGGACTTCGGCGGCACGTTCTCACGCAATGCGATGCCGATCGCGCTGCAGGTCAGTGACGTGGCACTCGCGCGGGAGCAACTTGAGGCCAAGGGCGTGCGCTTCGTAAGCGAGACGTTTGGCTCTGGCGTCTGCTGGCAGGCGATCTGCCTATTCGCTGCGGCCGCCGTTCTGCCACCGACCTCGACAGATTCTCCTCATCTCTCAGAAAACTTCGCATGCCGGCTACACCGCTTGAGACAGCGCGCAGGAGCTCGCTTCTCCGGTTAGTCACAAATC
>JALYZB010000078.1 GCA_030945945.1 Actinomycetota bacterium
GCCGGGGCAGCGACCGTCGCGCTCGTGCGGCGTCACGGGGCCCGCAAGCTGGCGCGCGTGAGCGCGCGCCGTCCCGTCGGCGGTCTGCCGATCATCGGAACTCGCTCGTTCTTGGTCGATGTGCATCTGATCGCCAAGCCGGGCGAGTGAGCGCCGGCGTCGTGCCGGCGCCCCGCGAGGGCAGCGAGATCCGGATCGAGGTCCGGCCCACGTGGCCGTTTCGGCTGCCGCGCGGGACCGGGATGGACGGTCTCCTGCGCCGCCGGGGCAAGGTCCTGCACCGACTGCTGCACGCCGGCGAGGAGCCGGTCAGCGTGCGCGTGGCGCAGATCACCCCCGATCGCGTGCTGTTCGGGGCCCGGGCCCGTGACCCGGCCGCCGCGCAGTGGGGGATCGAGCGGATGCGTCGCGCGCTGGGGATCGACCAGGATCTGCGGCCGTTCTACGAGCGGTTTCGCTGCGACCCGCTGATCGGCGCCGCCGTCCGGGCCAATCCCGGCCTGCGGGTGACCGGCCGCCCCGAACCGGTTGAGGTGCTGGCCTGGGCGATCTGCGAACAGCTCATCGAGTACGAGCGCGCGGCCGCGATCCAGCGCCGGCTGATCGTCCGCCTCGGCCGCCGCTGCCCGGTCACCGGGTTGCGCGACTCACCGACCGCCGACATCCTCGCGGCACAAGCGCCGGCGCTGCTGGCCTCCTTTGATCTGGCGCCCAAGCGCGCGCTGACCCTGATCCGCGTCGCCCGCGAGGTGGCCAGCGGCCGCGTTGACCTGCATGCCGCCGATCACGAGCCGGGCTGGCGACGCCTGCGGGCGATCAGCGGGGTCGGCAACTGGACGCTGCAGACGCTCGGTCTGATCGGGCAGGGGCGGATGGACCAGATCCCGGCCGGCGATCTCGCGTACATCAAGCTGGTCGGCCGCCTGCGAGGCGCTGACCCGCG
Source organism: Actinomycetota bacterium (assembly GCA_030945945.1). The sequence continues at coordinate 944 of JALYZB010000078.1, forward strand.
AACGCGGGCCACCGAGGAGGAGGTGGAGCGGTTCTTTGCCCCCTACGCGCCATGGTCGGGCCTGGCCGGGCTGCACGCCCTGCGTGGCGCTGGCAACGCGGCTGGCGGCCTGAGCTGAGCGCCGCTCACGGCCCCTGGCCGGTCAGCAGCTGATTGGTCTGGGCGCCGACCACCGAGCCGGCGTTGGTGATCAGATGGTGGGAGAGCATCCACTGGCCGTAGGCGGTCCACTGTGCGGGCTCCTGCCAGCCCCACGGCTTGGTGCCGGGCGGGAAGAACGCGGCCAGCGTCGCCGCCACCGACGCCTGCGCCAGTTTGGCGCTGACGCCCGGGTTGGCCGTGACCAGCGAGGCGACTCCGGCGGCCGGATCGCTGCGCACCGCCTCGTAGCCGCGGCCGAGGGTCTGCACAAAGCGCCGCAGCACGTTGCTGGCGGCGCTCGCGATCTCGTTAGTACGCGCGACGAGCACCAGTTCGTCGTAGTTGGGAACGCCGGCGTTTTCGACGTGGATGACGTTGACTCGACGGCCCAGCTGGCGCAGCTGCAGGGCCTCGACGTTCCAGTAGGCGCCGAGCGTGGCGTCGACCCGACCGGAGAGCATCGCCCCGACCAGGTTTGCGCCGACGTTGACCTCCTTGACCGAGCTCGGCGGCACGCCCGCACGCTGCAGGATCGTCTGCAGGTAGGCGTGCTGATAAGGGATGCCGGCGTCCCCGACGGTCTTGCCGCGCAGCTGTGCGGGGCTGGTGATGTGCTTTGCGCCCAGCGACACGATCGAGGTCAGCGGCCGCTGGACCAGCGCGGCGATCGAGGCGATCTGCAGCCCCTTGTCACGGGCCAGCAGCACCTCGGGCTCATAGGACACGGCGAGGTCCACCTTGCCCGCGGCCAGCAGCTGCAGCGGCGTCGCCGGATCGGTGGGCACCTGCACGTGGACGTCCAGGCCCGCGGAGCGGAAGGCGCCGGTGGCCAGTGCGCGGTAGAGCCCGACGTGATCAGGATTGGGGACCCAGTCCAACATCACCCGCAGCGATTGCGCCGAGGCGCCGGACGGGGTGATCGTGTCCTTCTTCTCGCCGCAGGCGGCCAGGGCCAGGGCGGCGAGCAGGGCGGTCAACGGGATCAGCGGGCGTCGTGTCATGAGGGTGGTCTGTCTCCGGGAGGTTGATGGGCCCACGGCAGCGTGAGCCGCTCGGCCAGGGTGAGCAGGGCGAAGAGGGCGATCGCGAACAGCGAGAGAATCACGACGGACGCGTACGCGCGAGCGGTGAGCAGCTGGGGGACGGACTGCTCGAACAGGTAGCCCAGGCCGGAGCTGGCGCCGGACTGCTCGGCGAACACGGCTCCGATCACCGCCACGATGACGGCGATCTTGGTTCCGGTGAACACGCCGGGCAGCGCGGCGGGCAGCTCGACGTGGCGAAACGTCCGCCACCGCGAGGCGTCGAAGGTGCGCATCAGCTTGATGAGATCAGGGTCGATCGCCGCCAGGCCGGCCAGCGTGGTGATCACGATCGAGAAGAACGAGACCAGTGCGACCACGATCAGCTTGGGCAGCAGGCCGAAGCCGAGCCAGAGCACGAGCACCGGAGCCAGCAGCGGCACCGGGATCGTCTGTGAGGCGATCAGCAGCGGGTACAGCGCCCGGCGCAGAGTGACGAAGAAGTGCATCGCCACCGCGACCGTCAGGGCGGCGACGGCGGCCACGAGGATCCCGAGCAGGACCTCGCCGGCGGTGACCACGAAGTTGCTCCACAGCAGCGCCCGGTCGTGAAACAGCGAGCTCGCCACGGCGTGAGGGGAGGGGAGGATCAGCGGGTCAGCGCCCCCGGTGTCGACGTACGCCTCCCAGATCCCGATCAGCACCGCGAGCAGCCCCACCGGCCGCCAGGGCGCCAGCACGCGGTTCACGCGCACATCCCCAGCGCGGCGTAGACGCGCTCGCGCAGCTCGGTCAGCTCCGGTGCGGTCCTTCGGCGCGGGCGCCGCAGCTCGATCGCGATCTCGGCCGTGACCCGACCCGGCCGGGGGGAGAGGACGATGACGCGATCGCCGAGCAACACCGCCTCCTCGACGTCATGGGTGACCAGGATCACCGTTCGGGGCTCGGCGGCGAGGGTCGCGGCCAGCCACGCCTGCATCTCGGCACGGGTGATCGCATCCAGCGCGGCGAACGGCTCGTCTAGGGCGAGCACCGGTTTGCCGGCCAGCAGCGAGCGCAGGAACGAGACCCGCTGACGCATGCCGCCCGACAGCGCGGCGGGACGCGCGTCCTCAAAGCCGGCCAGGCCGAAGCGTTGCAGCCACGGGGCGGCGGCGGCCCGGGCCCGGGTGCGGTCCAGCCCGCGTGCGCGCAGGGCCAGCGCCGCGTTGTCCAGCGCTCCGAGCCACGGCAGCAGCAGGTCGCGCTGGGGCATGAGCGCCGCCGGGTCGCTGCGCACGGTGCCGTCGTCGGGCGTCTGCAGCCCGCAGATGAGCTCGAGCAGGGTCTTCTTGCCCGAGCCGCTCGGACCGACGACGGTGATGATCTCCCCCGGCGCTGCGTGCAGCGACACGCCGGCCAGCGCGGGCACGTGCCCCCGCCGCCCGGCAAAGGTTCGGCTCACGAGCTCGACGTGGACACCGCGGGTGTCGTCACGCTCGCGAGGCTCCACTGACGGAGCCTTCGTCATCATCTCGTCACGCTCCCTTCGCGGGCATTACCCCACAGGTTCAAAGGGTCAGCGCCGGATCGGGCGCTATCTCAGCCGGCCTCCGCCAGCCCCCCTGGGTTGTCAATGCGACCCAAATGCTAACGCGACCGGCGACGGCGACGGCGCGGTGAGATAACGTGCCGCCGATGCGTCACGCGACAGGGGTCCGCTGTTTTCGCCTCGTGGCGCTGTGCACCGGGGTGGGCATGATCGCCCTGTTCGCCGCCACCGGCCCCGCGCCGGCCGCTGCACGTCACCCGCCGGCCGCCGTGCGGCGGCTGCCTCGGCTGGGCACTGCGATGGGGATCCTGCCCCGCCTCGGGACTGCCGAGGTCGCCACCGGCCAGAACATCCCCGTCGTCTACCACGGCGGTCCGGTCATGCGCGACGTGACCATCCACACCGTCTTCTGGGCGCCCCCCGGCTACCACTTCGATGGATCCCCGGGGGCGGGCGCGGCCGGCTATGAGGCGGTGGTCAAGCAGTTTGTCTCCGACGTCGCCCACG
>JALYZB010000187.1 GCA_030945945.1 Actinomycetota bacterium
GCGAATCGCCGAGCGGGTGGAGGAGCTGGCCCAGACGATCGCGCTGGAGGCAGGTAAGCCGATCCGGGATGCGCGCGCGGAGGCGTCCCGAGCCACCTACGTGTTTCGCTGGGCGGCCGAGGAGGCCAAGCGAATCGACGGCCAGTGGCTGCCGCTGGACACCGAGCGCGGGCTCGGCCGGCGCGGCGGCTTGATCCGCCGCTTCCCGGTGGGCCCGCTGCTGGCGATCGCCCCGTTCAACTTCCCGCTGAACCTGGTGGCGCACAAGCTCGCCCCGGCGCTCGCCGCCGGCAACCCGGTGATCGTCAAGCCCTCGACGCGGACGCCGCTGTCGGCGCTGCGGCTGCTCGATGCGGTGGCCGGCGAAGACTGGCCGACCGGCGCGATCAGCGTACTGCCGGTGTGCGGCGACGAGACGGCACGGCTGGCCGCCGACGATCGGGTGGCGGCGATCAGCTTCACCGGCTCGGACCGAATTGGCTGGCAGCTCAAGGCCGACAACCCGAAGAAGAAGGTCACGCTCGAGCTGGGCGGCAACTCGGCGGTGGTCGTCGAGGCCGACGCCGACCAGGAGTTCGCCGTCGCCCGCCTGGTCTTCGGCGCGTTCGCCTACGCCGGCCAGGTCTGCCTTTCAACCCAGAGGATCCTCGTCGCCGACGAGATCCACGACGAGTTCGTGCGACGCTATCTCGAGGCGGTGGACGGCCTGGTGGTCGGGGACCCGCTCGAGGAACGCACCGACGTTGGGCCGATGATCACCACCGACGCCGCGGTCCGCGTGCAGGAGTGGGTCGCCGAGGCACACGACCTTGGCGCCACGGTGCTCCGTGGGGCGAGCCGCAGCGACGCCTTCTTCGCCCCCACGGTCCTCACCGACGTTCCCCACGAGGCGCGGTGCTGGGCGGAGGAGGTCTTCGGTCCGGTGGTCTCGATCAGCCGCTACGAGAGCTTTGACGAGGCGCTGGCGCTGGCCAACGCCACGCGCTACGGGCTGCAGGCGGCAGTGTTCACCCGGGACATCAACAAGGCGATGCTCGCCCACGAGTCGATCAAGGCGGGCGCAATCATCCTCAACGACGCGCCGTTCTTCCGCGCCGTGCACATGCCATACGGCGGTGTCGGCGATTCCGGCTACGGGCGCGAGGGGGTCACGGCGGCGATCCAGGAGATGACCGAGCCGCGCCTCCTGGTGATCCCGTTGCCGGGCAACTGACGGCGCGACCCTGGTGGCCCGCCGACTGGTCGTGATCGGGGGCGTGGCCGCCGGACTGAGCGCTGCGGGGCGCGCGCTGCGGCTGGAGCCCGACCTTCGGGTGACGGTCTTCGAGCGGACCGGCTACTGCTCCTACACCGCGTGCGGGCTTCCCTACTTCGTCGGCGGCGTGATCGGCGATCACGGCGATCTGGTGATGCGCACGCCGGACCAGCTCGCCCGCGAGGGGCTCGACGTGCGGGTGCGACACGAGGTCACCGAGATCGACTGCGAACGCCGGACCGTGACGGTCACCGAACTCGACTCCGGGCGTGGGTCGACGGTCGACTACGACGAGCTGATCATCGCCACGGGTGCCGCCCCCGTCGCGCCGGTTCCGGGGGTCGGTCTGGACGGTTGCTTCAGCCTGCGCACGATCGAGGACGCGCTGGCCATCAGCGCCTGGCTTGACAGCCAGCAGCCGGTCCGCGGCGTGATCGTCGGCGGCGGTTACATCGGCCTGGAGATGGCCGAGGCGCTGCTCGCGCGGGGAGTGGCCACTACGATCCTCGAGCGCCAGACCGAGATCCTGCCGCTGGTCGACGCCGACATCGCAGCCGAAGTCGAGACGGAGCTGCGGCGCAACGGCGTGGAGGTGATCACCGGCTGCGCGGTGGAGGCGATCGAAGGCGACCGGCGGGTTCGGGCGGTGCGAGCCGACGGCGTCAGCCGGCCCGCGGAGATCGTGGTCCTGGGGATTGGCGTGCGGCCTGATAGCGCCCTGGCCGCAGCCGCGGGCCTGCCGCTCGGACGGTTCGGGGGCGTGCGTGTCGACCCCGGCATGCGCACCTCGGTCCATGGGGTGTGGGCGGCGGGCGACTGCTGCGAGACCCGTCATCTGCTACACGACGAGCCGGCATACATCCCTCTCGGCACGACCGCCAACAAACAGGGGCGGGTGGCCGGATCCAACATCGGCGGCCGCGACGAGCAGTTCGGCGGTGTGGTCGGTACGAGCGTACTCAAGGTGTGCGAGCTGCAGGTTGGGCGGACCGGTCTGACCATGCGCCAGGCGCAGGCGGCTGGGCTGGACGCGGTAGCCGGAACCGTCAAACACAAGTCGCGCGCGGTCTACTACCCGGGGTGGGAGCCGATCACGGTCAAGATCGTCGCCGAGCGTGGCAGCGGCCGGCTGCTTGGGGCGCAGTTGGCCGGACGCGAGGGGGTAGCTAAGCGCGTCGACGTAATCGCTGCCGCCCTGCACGGTCAGGCGACGGTGCACGATGTCGCCGGCTTCGATCTGAGCTACGCGCCGCCGTTCGCGCCGGTCTGGGACCCCCTGCTGCTGGCGGCTCGTGAGGCGGAGAACGCGCTGTGACCGCACGGCGAGAGGCCGAGCTGTCCGGCGGGCCGGCGGGCCCCGACTTTCTGTCACTCCCGGCGCGCAGCGCCAAGCCGCGGGAGGTTGGGCTTACCCACGTCCTCGACCCGGGATTGAGCGTGGCCGAGCTGCAGGAACTGCTCGAGCACGCGGGCGGCTTCATCGACATCGTCAAGTTCGGCTGGGGAACCGCCTATGTCAGCCCCAAGATCCGCGAGAAGATCGGCTGCTGCCGGCGGGCAGGCGTGCGCGCGTGCCTCGGGGGAACGCTGCTGGAGATCGCCGAGGCACAGGGCAAGACGGCCGAATATGTGTCCTGGATCCGCGACCTCGGCGTCGACTGCGTGGAGATCTCCAACGGCGCGCTCGGCATGCCGGCGCGGCGCAAGCGCGAGCTGGTCCACGAGCTGTCCGACGAGTTCGCCGTGCTCGCCGAGGTCGGTTCCAAGGGAGCGATCGCGCCGGTCGCCCGCGATTGGATCGGCGAGATGACGGCGGACCTCACGGCAGGCGCTACGTGGGTCATCACCGAAGGGCGCGAGAGCGGGACAGTCG
>JALYZB010000190.1 GCA_030945945.1 Actinomycetota bacterium
GCGCGTCGCTGCTCGCGCGGCTGGCTGCGGATGCGGTCCTCCAGCAACTCGCCGACCTTCAGCCACGGCGTCAGGGACGCGCCCGCGTCCTGGAACACCATCTGGGGTCGTTTTGCCGGAAGCTCGAGGCGACCGGCTGTGGGCTTCTGCAGCCCGGCCAGCACGCGCAGCACGGTCGTCTTGCCGCTTCCGCTCTCGCCGACCAGTGACACCGACTCGCCGGCGCCGATCCGCAGGTTGACGCCCCTGAGCACCTCGACGGGCGCTGAACGCCCGAACCGGCCGCGCCCTGGGAACGCCACCCGGAGATCCTCAACAACCACCGCGGCGCCGGTCGTCGCGCTGGCCTGCGGCCAGGGAAGACGCTCGAGCGGATGCCTGACCTCAACCTCGTCTCGGAAATGGCAGGCCGACAGACCAGGATGTCGGGGCGTCTTCTGCAGGTGGGGACGCTCCTGGACGCAGATGCCCTCAGCCCGCGGACAACGGGGCGCAAACGAACAGCCGGGCGCGTCCGTGCCCGCGTCGGCCGGCTCGCCGCCCAGCATGGGCAACTGAAGCGAGCGGTCAGCGTCGAGCGCGATGCGCGCGTCGAGCAGCGCGCCGGTGTAGGGATGCGCAGGGTTCGACAGCGCGTGGGCCGCCTGCCCGAGCTCGACCACCCGCCCCGCGTACATGACGCAGATCCGGTCGGCGATGCTGGCCGCGACCGCCAGGTCGTGCGTGATGAGGATCATGGCGCAGCCAAACTCGTCGCGCACCCGCCGGAACTGCTGCAAGACCTGGGCCTGGACGGTGACATCCAGCGCGGTGGTCGGCTCGTCGGCGATGACGAGCTTCGGGTCACCGGCCAGCGCGATGGCCAGCATCACACGCTGGCGCAGGCCGCCGGACAACTCATGCGGGTACTGGCGCATCCGCCGCTCGGGGTCGGGGATCCCGCACGACCCCAACAGACTCAGCGCCGCCTCCGGACTGCCCGCCACCTCGAGCACCTGACGACCCACCCGCATGGTGGGATTAAGCGAGCTCATCGGATCCTGGAACACGGCGCCGAGCACGCTGTGGCGAGCGGCCCGAATCTGCTTCTCCTCGGCGCTGACCATGTCCACACCAGCCACCCGTGCCCGCCCGCTGACCTGAGCGCCCGCGGGCAGAAGGCCGAGCAGGGAGAGGCCCAGGACGCTCTTGCCCGAGCCTGATTCCCCGACCAGGCCGACGATCTCCCCGGGGGCGATCCGCAGGTTCACGCCGCGCAGTGCCCGCACCGGCGCCTCACGCCGGGTGAAGCTGACCATCAGATCGCTGATGTCGGCGATCGGCTGATCCCCGGCCTGGAGGCTGGTCTCAGTCCCGCCGGGAGCCATGGTCGGCGACACGGGGAGCGCTGCCTTCATGTCCTGGTGGCGAGCGGCCCGACGACCGGGGGACGACGGGAACCCTGGCAGCAGGCGAAAGCCTCGATGATCTCCGCGGAGTCCCGCAACGCCCCGGTCTGCAGGTACTCCATCGCGGTCAGGGCGGCATCGTGAGCAGCCTGGCTGGAGCCGCCGACCACGTCGCGGGCCACCCGCACGTGGTAGTCGTGCTGATGGGCATCGACGAACGTGTAATGCACGCAGACGTCGGTCAGGGCTCCGCACAGCACCAGCGTCTGGGCGTGCAGGCCCTTGAGCAGGATCTCCAGGTCGGTGCCGAAGAACGCCGAGTAGCGCCGCTTGGGCACGAAGTACTCATCGGGCGCCGGCGTCAATTGCGGAACTAGAGCCGTCTCGGGGTCGTCCTCGACGCAGTGGACGTCCTCGTCGCCATCGAGCTCCCGGCCGAAATCGGCGTGCGTCCGGGCGTGACGCTCCTGAATGTAAATGACCGGTATCTGCGTGGCGCGGGCGGCGGTGACCAGCTCGACCGCCCGGGGGACCCGGTCTTCGTAGCCGGGCATCTGGGCGACGGCGTAGTCGAGGTTGTAGCCCGCCAGCTGATGGTCGATCGAGACTAAGACGGGCTGGCCCACGAGGAGGTCAGGCATGTCAGACACCCGCTTTCGATGGAGATTGGCTTGGCCGGTTCGTGCTCGGCGCAGTGCAGGACTCGCGGATGATCAGCCTCGTGTCGAGGACGATCGTGCGTGGCTTGACCGATCGACCGGCGAGGCGGTTGAGCAGCAGGCGAATGGCCAGCGTCCCCTGCTCCTCCATCGGACGACCGATGACCGTCAGCGGAGGACTGAGCAGCTCCGCGAGCTGCAGGTCGTCAAAGCCCACCACCGATATCTCGTCGGGCACGCTGACGCGCATGTCATGCAGCGCACGGAGCACCCCGACGCACATGAGGTTGTTGGTCACGAAGATCGCCGTCGGCGGGGACTCGAGCGAGAGCAGCCGAAGCGTCGCTTGGTATCCTCCGTCCTCGCGAAAGTCGCTGATCTGAATGTGTGACGCCGGCAGCTCGACGTCGTGGGCGTCGATTCGGGACATGAAGCCCCGATAACGCGCGTGGCCCGGGGTCGTGGCCGCGGGGCCGCTGATCAGACCGATCCTGATGTGGCCCAAGCCGAGCAGGTAATCCGCGGCTTGGCCGGCGCCTTCCTCGTTGTCGATTAGGACGCTGTCAAACTCTCCCCCCGCCCCGACTTCCCGGTCGAGTAGCACGATCGGGATCCCCGTCGAGAGCAACCGTGCCTGGGCCTCCAGAGACTCGTCGGCCGGAGTCAGGATCACCCCGTCGACACGGCCACGCAGGTCGGCCAGGATCGCCGCTTCCCGATCCCCATCCTCCTCGGTGTTGTAGAGAAAGATGTGGTAGTCGTCCTGGCGAGAAATCAGCTCGACGCCCTTAACGACGGCCGCAAAGTACGGGTTCGTAATGTCCGGCACGATCACCGCCACCGAGCCGGTCGCCCCGGACTTCAGCGACTGCGCCGCCGGCCGGGGCCGAAAGTCGAGCTCTTCGATAGCCGCCTGAATCCGCTCCGCACTACGCACAGATTGACCACCGAGATGGCGCGAGACGGTCGTGGCCGACACACCAGCGGCTGCGGCAACATCGTGGATCGTAAAGCGAAGCACCGGTCCTCCAGGACGTTACTGAAATCGATTTCAGTAACCGATCATCGCATTCATAACACACGACGTCGAGTCTGGTCAAGCGTCCGGAGGTGCGCGTAGGGCTCAGCGTGGACGCTCTCACCGGCACCAGCCATGGGCGAGGGGGGAACCAAAACGAGTCCTGTCGGCGCACCGAGTCCGCAGTCCGCCGCCTCGAACGCGGACCCGGTCGGTCGTCACGACGCCACTGCGTGCCCACCTGCGGCACGTAGTTGCAGCTGGTTCGCGCCTGTTTTCGATCGCGCACGCGCTTCGTTTGACGCACGCTAATAACGCGCCGGAGCCATCCGGGCACGGGCAAGTGTTGGCGAGCGATCGCGCCGAGATGAGGGGATGGCGTCGCCCGCAGTGCCCACGGGCAGAACAACGACCGCCGCGCACCTCGCTAATTGACGAGCCGCTTTCTCCCAGACTGATGGCGCGTGTCACATAGGTACCAACCAGGATCCGGCCACCGCAACGTGAGCCCCGCTTCCGGCGATGTCCGAGGCCAGCGCGCTACCCAGTTTTGCTGGGAGCAGCAGTCAGACTGGCCCTCGTGCGCCGGGCCGAGACTGCCGAAATTTCGTGAGACCGGCAGTCTTGCCAACAGAGGCTGCTAAGCCGGCCCGCGTGCACCGTATCCGACGTTTTCGCTGCGCCCTTACGGGTCGCCAACGCGTGGTGACGGCCATCGCGATTTGTTACAGCTTCGACGTAGGACTCTTTCATTCCCTTCTTTCATGCCGATGTCCGGCGCTTTCGTGGATTGAGGTTTAGAAGGCGCTTCGGTCGAGTTGGGGGTGAACGTCATCGGGGGAGCGGGACGTGGACGCCGGCGCAGCAGAGGTAGATGAGCGCGATCAGCGGCCACGGGCTGTGGAACCCGAAGCTGCGATGGCTGATGAGCCGGATGCGGCTGTTGAGCCCTTCGAGTCGGCCGTTGTCGAGACCGAGCCCGATCGCGTTGAGGATGCCTGCCTGGTAGCGGCGGATCGTGCGGGCGAGCTTGACGAACGGCTCGAGCCGGGAGCGGGATGCCCACGCGAGCCAGGCGTCGAGGTGCTCGGGCGCGAGTGTCGGGTCGGGCAGGTGGTAGAGCAGCCGGAGCTCTTCTTTGAGCAGGAACGCGCGGTACAGCGGCTTGTTGGCTTGTTGGACTTCGCCGAGCTTGGCGAGCTGATCGATCGTCTGCTTCTCGGGGCTCTTGAGCAGCGACCAGCGGGTGCCCTTGATCCACTTCCCGGCCTTCGTGTGGCTGCGGTCGTGCGCGTTCCACTCGTCACGGCGGACCTGGTCCACGGCGCGCTGGGCGAGGCGCACCACGTGGAACGGGTCAAAGCAGACATCGGCGTGCGGGATCGATGCGGCGATCGCTTGCTGGTAGCCGCCCGACATGTCGATCGACACCGCCTCGAGTTCTTGCGGTCGCCGAGCAGATCGAAGAACTGCTGCAGGGTCGCCGCGTTGCGGCCGGGGGCGCACCACACGATCCCGCCGGTGTGATGGTCGACGACGGTGGTGAGGTACTGCTGCCCGCGACGGTAGCTGATCTCGTCGACACCGATTTGAAGCAGCTCGTCCAGCCGGGTCGCGTCGAGGCGGTCGGCGACGACACGCTCGACGATGTGACCGACGGTGTCCCAGCCGATCCGCAGCAGCCGGGTGATCGGCGACTTGGCCATCTGCTGCGCCAGCCACGCAACCACGTCTTCGAAGTCGCGGGTGTGCTGCGACGCGTGCCGCGCCCACGGGACCGCCTCGAGATGCACGCCACAATCCGGGCAGCGAAGGCGCCGCAGCTCACACTCGATCACGCACCGGTTCGCGCCCAAGTCGATGTGCCGCCAGCGCTTGGTTCGCCGGTCGTGGACCTCGAGCCGGCCGGTCTGACCGCAGCAACCGCAGACCCGTCGGCGGCGGCGCAGGCGAACGGTCACGATCACCCCTTCGCTGCCGAAGCTCACGTCGATGACGGCCGCGCCCGGCAGGCGCAGGAGCCGGTTGAATGCCGTGGTGACGCGCACGCCGCCCTCCTTCGCAGGCAGCAGGATCTAGACAACCCCGCAGCCTGCCGCCGAGAGCGGCGGCGTCACTACAAGCTGCGCAACTCCCGGTCCGTGGTCAGCCGACCCGATCTCCAGCACCCACAGGCG
>JALYZB010000207.1 GCA_030945945.1 Actinomycetota bacterium
TCTGGGAGGCCCAGTTCGGCGACTTCGTCAACGGGGCCCAGGTCATCATCGATCAGTTCATCGTCTCGGGCCTGGCCAAGTGGGGCCAGACCTCGCGGCTGACCCTGCTGTTGCCCCACGCCTACGAGGGTTCGGGCCCCGAGCATTCCTCGGCGCGCCTGGAGCGCTTCCTGCAGCTCGCGGCCGAGGGCAACATTCGCGTGGCCAACCCGACCACGCCGGCCCAGTACTTCCATCTGTTGCGCCGCCAGGCGCGGATCGCCAAGCAGCGCCCGCTCGTGGTGATGACACCCAAGAGCCTGCTGCGCCTGCCACTGGCCACCAGCCGCGTCGAGGAGTTCACCGAGGGCCGCTTCCGGCCGGTGCTCCCGGACACCGTGGTCGATCCCGAGCAGGTCACCCGGCTGGTGCTCTGCACCGGCAAGGTGTACTACGACCTGATTGCGCACGCCTCCGGTGAGGAGAACCCGAGCGTGGCGATCGGGCGCGTCGAACTGCTCTACCCCTTCCCACAGGCCGAGCTGATGCAGCTGGTCAACCGCTACCCCAAGCTCTCGGAGGTCGTCTGGGTCCAGGAGGAGCCGCGCAACATGGGCGCGCGCGCGTTCATGTCCCCGCGCTTGCTGCAGATCCTGCCCGACGAGCTGAGCTTTGGATACATCGGCCGGCCGGAGCGTGCGGCCTCGGGTGAGGGTTACCCGATCGCCCACGCCACCGAGCAGCGCCGCATCATCTCGACCGCGCTGGACAGCAGCCAGCCGGTCTCCCAGTATCCGCGCCACCTGCCTGGCGAGCGCTGAGCCGCGTGAGCTGCGAACCCGGTGGCCCGGAGGGGCGCCGGCTCTCGCGCGGGGCGCTCGCGTCTGGCACCCTGGCATGATTCGTCTGCGTAGAGACGGTTCCCGTCGCGACAACTCCCGTCGGCACTTCGCGCCCACGCTCGGCGTCCACGATGTGGCGATCGACCTCGGGACGGCGAACACGCTGGTCTACGTGGGCGGCCGCGGGATCGTCGTCTCCGAGCCGTCGGTCGTCGCCTCGGACACCGGCACCGGCGAGGTGCATGCCGTCGGCGCCGACGCCGAGCGGATGATCGGCCGCACCCCGGCCACGATCTCCGCCACCCGCCCCCTGCGCCACGGAGTGATCGCCGACTTCGACGTCACCGAGCAGATGCTGCGCTACTTCATCCGCAAGGTCATCGACCGCCGTAGCGCTCACCCGCGGCTGATCGTGTGCGCCCCCTCGGGCGTCACCGAGGTCGAGAAGCGCGCCGTCGAAGAGGCCTCGCTGGCCGCCGGCGCGCGCCGCGTGCACCTGATCGAGGAGCCGATCGCCGCCGCGATCGGAGCCGGGCTGGCGATCGAGGAGCCGGTCGGACGGCTCGTCGTCGACGTCGGCGGCGGGACGAGCGAGATGGCGGTCATTTCCATGGGAGGTATCGTGATCGCGCGCTCGGTCCGGGTTGGCGGCTATGAGATGGACGACGCGATCGCCCACTACATCCGGGCTGTGTACCAGCTGGCGATCGGCTCGCGGACCGCGGAGATGATCAAGATCAGGCTCGGCTCGGCAGTTCCGCTCACACCCGAGGAGACGATGGAGGTGCGCGGACGCCACCTCGTCACCGGCCTGCCCACCGCCGTGCAGCTGCGCAGCGAGGAGGTCCGCGCGGCGATCGCCGCCCCGCTGCGCGAGATCCTGCGTGCGATCCGCGACACGCTCGAGCAGACCCCGCCAGAGCTCTCCTCCGACATCGCCCGCGACGGGATCCTGCTCGCCGGCGGTGGCACCATGATTCGCGGCTTCGACGAGCTCGTGGCCGCCGAGACCGGCATGCCGGTCTACGGGGCCGAGTCGCCGCTCACCTGTGTGGCGGTCGGCTCCGGTCAGGCGCTGGACCACCTCGACCAGCTGGCCACGGGTCGGAAGTACCGCCGGTTGCCGACCACGCCGGACTGGCGCACCGCCCAGTCTTAGTGGATCCCGACGATCCCGGCGCAGACCCAGTTCGACGCGCCCGCGCCGCCGTTCCAGATCTTGGCGGCGATCGCGTCCTGCGCGGCCTTGCCGGCCAGGTAGGCGGCCGGTCCGGAACCGCCGAACAGCCGCCAGGTGGCGGGCAGAATCTGGTAGTAGCCCGAGGCGCCGGCGCTGTTGGGCGAGAGGTTCTGGCCGCCGGATTCGCAGAGCACGATCGCGTACGGGATCGCCCAGCCGCCGCTCGGCCCGAGGGTGGGGCCCGATGCGGTCGGCGTGGCCGTGCCCGAGGACGGAGCCGGCGTCGGGGCCGGCGTGGCC
>JALYZB010000234.1 GCA_030945945.1 Actinomycetota bacterium
AGCGCATGCGCGGCTGGGTCCAGACCGCCCAGGCCCCGTAGAGGATCAGCAGCGACCACGCCTCGGGCCGGCCCAGCGCGGCCAGCCACAGCGCCCAGAACGCCCAGCGCAGACGGCGGCAGAGGATCGCGTCGCCCGCGGCGAGGCACAGCGCCACGATCATGGTGTCGGACTCGGCGCTGAGGATCGAGTGCGGGAAGCTGTCGATCCCGATCACCGCCGCCGCCGCCGTGAAGCCGGCGAGATGACCCGCCCACCGGCGATCGGGGCGTGGCGCCACCAGCCAGTAGGCCACCCGCCACGCGAACAGAAGACCGCTCAGCGAGATCGCGAACGCGGTCGTCATCCACAGGTACACAGCATCCCGACCGGTCAGCGCGTAGGGCAGCGTGAACAGGTACGGCAGCGGCTTCCACGACGGCGCCCCGTTGGTGTCGAGCTTGCCGTGCAGGGTGAGATGACCCCAGGTCAGCCAGCCGTAGGGGTCATAGCCGGGTCGGACCTGGGCCCAGGCCACCACCACCGTGGAGACCGCGAGCACCGCCAGCGCGCCGAGCGGCCAGCGTAGTCGCCTGAGCCACTCACGGCGGCGGCGTCTCGCAGCGCTCGCCTCGGGCGAGGAAGCGGAACCGCCCGCGCGCGCGGGAAACGTGGGCTCCGACAGCTGCGACACGGCAACACGACGCTACCAGCGCAGGCCCCTGGAGGGCGATCGCGTACCCTCGTCTCCTTCGTGATGTCGACCGCGAGCCCTGGAGTCATCGTATGTGCCAGCTGGGTTTGAGCGCGTGAGCGCTTCCGCCCCCGAGACCTCGTCGCTGTCGGGCCGTCGCGTGCTCGTCACGGGCGGCTCGGGCTTCATCGGCCGGCACGTGGTTTCCGAGCTGACCCAGGCCGGAGCGGTCGTCCGTGTCGTCGATCTCGTGGCCCACCCCGACCCCGATGTGGATACGGCGATCGGCGACATCGCCGATCCGGCCGTGCTGGAGGCGGCCTTCGACGGTGGCTTTGCGTCGATCGTGCACCTGGCCGCGGTCACCTCGGTGCTGCGCTCCCTGCAGCAGCCCGAGCTCACCTTTCGGACCAACGTCGCCGGCACCGCCGCGCTGTTGGAGGCGGGCCGCAAGGCCGGCGTCAGCTCGCTGTCCTTCGCCACCACCAACGCGGTGACCGGCACGATGCAGGCATCCAAGATCTCCGAGGCCGCGGTGCTGAGGCCGCTGACGCCCTACGGCTCGACCAAGGCGGCCGGGGAGATGCTGATGTCCGCCTACACCGCCTCCTACGGTCTGCGCTGTGCGTGCATCCGCCTGACCAACGTCTACGGCCCCGGCATGCAGGCCAAGGACAGCATCATCGCGCGCCTGATGCGGGCGATCCGGCTGGGGACGACGTTCGAGGTCTACGGAGACGGCAACCAGGTCCGCGACTACGTGCACGTCTCCGACGTCGTGCAGGCGATGAAATTGGGCCTGGCCAGCGATGCCTGGACGGGCCCGATGGTCATCGGCTCCGGCAGCTCTCTGTCGGTGCACGAGGTCGTCGACGCCGTGCGCGCCGTCAGCGGCGCCGAATTGCCGGTCCGCCACGGCGAGGCCAAGCCGGGCGAGATGCCGGCCGTGATCGTCGATCCCAGTCGCGCGCACGCCGCGGGCTGGACCCCCCGCTATCCGCACCTCTGCGACGGGCTGATCGCGGTGTGGGATGAATGGCGCGATGCCGACGTGGCGCCCGCGTGATGACCGCCACCGATCCGCAGAGCGGAGTGTCCCTGAGGGAGCTCGCGCGCCTCACCCCCGAAGAGCGATCCGCCGCCGAGGCGTTTCTGGCTGAATATGGCGCCGGCGCCGGCGCTCCTCTGGCGATCGTCATCCCCGCCTATAACGAGGAGCCGACGGTGGCCGAGGTGATCGCCGGGATCCCGGCCGAGGTTGCCGGGCTGCGCAGCGAGGTGATCGTCGTCGTGGACGGTGCCAAGGATGCCACCCCCGCCCGCGCTCGCGAAGCCGGCGCGCTGGTCTGTGACGTCACCGTCAACCGCGGCCAGGGGGCGGCGCTGCGACTCGGTTACTGGCTGGCGCGCGCCCGCGGCGCCGAGCTGATCGTGACGATCGATGCCGATGGCCAGTACCAGGGCGACGAGATCGCTCGCGTGATCGGACCGATCCTCGCCGGCTCGGCCGACTTCGTATCCGGCTCGCGGCGCCTGGGCAACGAGCTGACCACCGACGCCACCCGCCACGCGGGGGTGATCGTCTTCGGCGCGCTGATCAGCCTGCTCGTGCGGCATCGGGTCACCGATCCGGCCTGCGGCTTGCGGGCGATGCGCGCTGAGGTCACCGCCGCCGTGGTGCTCGAGCAGCCGCAGTACCAGGCCTCGGAGCTGATGATCTCCGCCGCCCTGCACGGCTACCGGCTCGGAGAGGTGCCGACGACGATGCGCGATCGCGGCGAGCACGCCACGGGCACCAAGAAGGGCGGGAACTTCGGCTACGGGCTGCGGTTCGCGCGCGCCGCGGTCCACACCTGGTGGCGCGACCGCACGGCCGCCCGCAGGCTTCGGCCCGAAAAGACCCAGCGCTCGTAGATCACGAACTTCCCGACGAACAGGACGGCCTGAACCAGCACGTAGGCGCCGGTGACGATCAGCACCCGGATCCCGTGACCGGGCTGGATGCCATTGACCTGGCCGTTGGTGAAGCCGGTGGCGACCGAGGAGGCGACCAGTGCCAGCAGCGAGACGATCACATACCCGACGATCTCCCGCAGGAACGCGACCTGGCCCTGCTGCTGCCAGGCCCAGCGGCGGTTGAGCACCCAGTTGGGGATCGCACCGGCCAGAAACGCCCCGATCGAGCACCAGGTCGTGCTCACATGGGTCACGTACAGCAGCGCGAATACGACGACGCTGGTGACCAGCGCGATCGCTGAGCCGATCGCGTATTTCGTCACCTTGTGAGCGAACGCGGACTCGCGTGCGCGCCGATATCGCTCCGACAACACGCCATGATCGTAGCGTGTTCACGCCCACGCTCGATCCTCAGATTAAGGTTGTGTTGCCGTGAGAGTGCAGTCCGGCGAACCACCCCCGGTGCTCGACGACGACCTCGTGATCGGCGGCGACAACGCCGCGGTTCTCGAGGCGCTGCCCGCCGGGCATTTCGACCTCGTCTACCTCGACCCCCCGTTCAACACCGGCCGGGCCCAAGCCCGCCGCAGCGTCGCGGTGACCGAAGATCGGTCGGCCACCCGGGTCGGCTTCGGCGGGCGCCGGTACCAGAGCCGCCTGCTGCAGTCGCTCAGCTATGACGACGCCTTCGCCGACTATCTCGGTTTTCTCGCCCCACGGCTGGACCGCGCCCGCGAGCTGCTCGCGCCGCACGGGACGCTCTACCTGCACATCGACTACCGCGAGGCGCACTACGTCAAGCTGCTGCTCGACGAGATCTTCGGTCGCGAGGCGTTTCTCAACGAGCTGATCTGGGCCTATGA
>JALYZB010000235.1 GCA_030945945.1 Actinomycetota bacterium
CCAGGTGCTTGGCGACGTTCGCGTAGCCAGCGTCCAACGACTCGGCGATCTCCCCCACCGACAGCTCGCCCTCGCGCCGCAGGAGATCGAGGATCCGGACGCGAGTCGGTTCGGCGAGCGCGGCGAAGCGGGCGGCGATGAGAGCTGCCAGGTCCCCGGGGATCGGCGCGTCGGGGGCGTGCATCTCAACAGCATATCAAACTACTCAGTTGAATACGCGAGAAGTCATGGAATGCCACTCCGTGAACCCTCCCTCCCTCCCTACTGCCTTTCATATCGCAGGTTGTTACCGTAAAGACATGCGCGAGGCTGCACTTGAGGGAGACGCCATCGACGCCCCGCCGGACACCGAGAGCATTGCCTGCCCCGTCCATTTCAGCTGCGCCGTCGCGAGCGCTCCACGCCGGTAACCGGTGACCGCCCAGGCCAGCGTCCGACATCACCAACGAGGAGAGACGCATGAGCAGCAGCTCAGAAGTCACGACCAGCGCGACGACCGATCCGGGTCGATCCACCCCACCCCCCCGTCACCACAGGATCGTCGTGGTCGGTGGCGGCAGTGGCGGCATCGATACCGCCGCGCGCCTGCGTCGCAAGCTTAAGGACCCTGATCTGGCGATCGTCGAGCCCAGCGAAGATCACTACTACCAGCCGCTCTGGACGCTCGTCGGCGCCGGCGTGATGCCCCGCGAGAAGAGCCGGCACGGCGAACGGGGGCTGATCCCCGACAAGGCCACCTGGATCCGCGACCGGGTCACCGAGTTCGCTCCCCAGGACAACCACGTCGTGCTTGGCAGCGGCGGACGGCTGAGCTATGACTACCTGATCGTCGCCGCCGGACTGCAGCTGGACTGGGGCAAGGTTGACGGGCTGGAGGGCAACGTCGGGCGCAACGGGATCTGCAGCAACTACCTCTATGACCAATGCGACAAAACCTGGGAGACGCTGCAGGCGTTTACGGGCGGAAACGCGCTGTTCACGATGCCCGTCCCGCCGATCAAATGCGCGGGCGCGCCGCAGAAGATCATGTACCTCGCCGACGATCACTTCCGCAAGGCCGGTGTGCGCGAGCGCTCGCAGGTCCATTACTACGCCGGCACTCCCGGCATCTTCTCGGTCAAGGAGTTCGCCAAGACGCTCAACGAAGTCATCGCACGCAAGCACATCCAGACCCACTACAAGCACAACCTGATCCGGGTCGACGCCGACGCCAAGCAGGCGACGTTTCAGAACCTCGAGAACGACGAGGAAACCACGGTCGGCTACGACATGATCCACGTGTGCCCGCCCCAGGGGCCACCGGACTTCGTCAAGCAGAGCCCGATCGCGAACGAGGCCGGCTGGGTCAACGTCGACAAGCACACCCTCCAGCACCCCCAGTACCCCAACGTCTTCTCCTTGGGCGACGTGTCCAGCCTGCCGACCTCAAAGACGGGCGCGGCGATTCGCAAAGAAGCGCCGGTGCTCGTGGAGAACCTGCTCGCGCAGATGAACGGCAAACCGCTGACGGCCAGCTACGACGGCTACGCCTCGTGTCCGCTGACCACCGGCTACGGCAAGCTCGTGCTCGCCGAGTTTGACTACGAGCTCAAGCCAGCCCCCTCGTTCCCGTTTGACACCACCAAGGAGCGCTGGTCCATGTACCAGTTCAAGCGCTACGGACTGCCGGCCCTGTACTGGCAGGGGATGATGAAGGGCCTCGTGTAGCCCGCAGATCTGATCGAAGGGAGCGGGCGTGAGAATCCACGTCTGAGCCCCCGATGACGCCCGCTCCCCACCCCCCGCCGCCCACCGCGCCAGGCGAACCCACCGGCACCCCGGACATCGCGATGATGCGTGCCGAGCTCCGACGCGTCCAAACCCGGCTCGCGCGCATCGATGCCGACCTCGCCCAACTGCAGCGCACCGAACCGACCTCCACCACCCGACCGCGCGCCGAGCTACTACCAACTCCTGCTCTCCATCTACGAACACGGCCGCCAACGGCGTCGACGCCGCCCAGCTCGGGCTGCTCGGCGCCACCTACGACTACGACCGCCGAGGACTCGGCGGCTTCTTCGCCGGCCGCCGCGCACCCCTGAGGATGACCGGCGAACGCGTACACCTCACCCCCGAAGGCGAACGACTGCTCGAACGCCACCTCCAGGATCAAAACGTCATGAGCGCCACCAAATCAGACGTGCTGGTCGGCCGTGAGTGGCTGCTCGAGCACCTTTACGACCCCGAACTCGTGATCCTCGAGGTCGACGAACGCCCCGTTCTCTACCGCGTCGGACAGATCCCCGGCGCGCACTGCCTGGACGGGCACACAGACCTCCAAGATCCCGTCACGCGAGACATCCCAAACGGCCAAGCGGTCCAGGCCTTATGGCGCCGGACGGGAATCGATGACGAATCCCTCGTCGTGCTCTACGGCGACAAGAACACTTGGTACGCCTGCTTTGCCTGCTGGCTGTTCCGCGTCTACGGATTGC
This sequence comes from Actinomycetota bacterium, assembly GCA_030945945.1. Next base: position 2,475 of record JALYZB010000235.1, read on the forward strand.
CCCGACTGGCCGTCCTTGACGGCGGCCGCGCCGCGTTGGTGACCAGCGGCCTGCCCGTCTCCACCATCGAACCCGCGCCGGAGAATTCCGAGCCTCCACCGGCCCGGTTAGACCCAAGTCTGCGTGCGAGTTGGCGCGATGTCGCCGAGCCGGAGACTGACCCTTCACAGCTCATCGAAGTGCGCACACCCGAGGAATATCGAGGCGAGATGCTGACCGAACCGGGTTACGCCGAAGAGGCCGCCCAGCGCCCGGGCCACATACCCGGCGCCCTGCGCATCCCGTGGGACCAGGCCACTCGAGAGGACGGTAGTTTCAAATCTCCCGCCGAACTCGAAACACTCTTCACCGCGAGCCGCCTCGATCGCCAGACGCCGACGATCACCTACTGCCGGATCGGGGAACGCAGCGCCCACACCTGGTTTGTCCTGCACGAACTGCTCGGCTGGCCAGACGTCCGCAACTACGACGGGTCCTGGACCGAATGGGGCAGCATGATCGGGATGTCCGTCGCACTCGGCGAGGAGCCAGGCGCGATCGCGCTAGGTTGGCGGCCCGGCCTCGCCGGCGCAACCACGGCTGCCGTCCGCTAGCCCTAGATGCGGGGTCCACGACGTCGGCGGCTGGCTGGGCCGGGTGGGTGCTGCTCGATCGGCAGTCCAGCCTGGGTCCATGCCGGCCAACCGCCGGGCGATCTCCGCCGCTGCGCGCGATCCGGTGAGCTTCGAGCGGTTGGCGTGCCGGCAGAGATAGATGGCCCCCGGGCCGCGCGGGAGCAGGATGTGACGGGCCGGTGAGACACGTTCGATGCCGGGGGCATCCGTAACTGCGGCGCTCGAGCTCGCTACGCAGGTGGTACAGCTGGGCGTCGCCGGCTTGGACCGCCCTCCAAGCGTCCGTTGGCTCCACGGACCGAACCACTTTGGCGCTTCTCATCGGGACGCCATCGTCAGCAACCTCTCACCGCCTTCGAAGCGCCGCGTCCTAGGCGCGCTTTCGATCCATGAAGTCCATGCCGAAGAGTGGCGCGAACAGACAGAGCTAGCCGTGGTCGGCGGGCTGTTCATCCCCAAGCTGACCGTCGGGGTCCTGCTCTCGGTGATGCTCGCGGGGCTGTGGTCACACGTCTGTCCCCTTGTCGTGCCGGGCGGTTACGCGCTGATCGGGGGCGGTGCGTTTCTCGCCGCGGCCATGCCGGGCCCGATCTCCGGTGTCGTGCTCGTGCTTGAGCTCACCCACCACTTCGACGCTCTGACGGCACCGACCCTGCTGGGCCGTGTGCGGTGCCACGGTAGTGGCGGGCCGGCTCGGCGCGCCCTCCATCTACGATCCCGCGCTGCCGCCGTGGCTCGTCGGCGACGACGTCCGGGCCGGACGCGAGGCGCCCGGCCCGAGGCCGTCAATCTGATTGCGTGCCGGTTAGGCGGCGCGCCGGAGCTCTTCCAGGCCCGTGCTCTGCGCGAGTCGGGTCAGGCCCTGCTGCTCCAGCTCCCGAGCCTTGCTGAGCGTGATGCCCAGTTCGAGCCCGGTCTGCCGGAGGTTGAGCGGCTCGGTGCCGGCCAGGCCGAAGCGCAGCCGGATGACGTTGCGCTCACCCTCGGGCAGCTGATCGACGGCTCCGTTGATCAGCTCCTGGCGCTCGTTTGTTTCAACTTCCTCGGCCGGCTGGGGCCGATCGGAGGCCAGCAGGTCACCAAAGGCGGTCTCGCCGTCCTCGCCGACCGGCTGGTCGAGGCTGGTCAGACCGCGGGTCAGCTCGCGCAGTTCCGCGACCTCTTCGACGGGCAGCTTGGCCTCGGCGGCGATCTCGTCGTCGGTGGCCTCGCGTCCCAACTTGGTGCTGAGCTCGGACTCGATCTTGCGCACCTTGGTCTGCCGCTGGGCAACGTGCACCGGTAGGCGGATCGTGCGGCCGTGGTTCTGCAGCCCGCGCTGCAGCGCCTGGCGGATCCATAACGTCCCGTAGGTGGAGAACTTGAAGCCGCGCCGCCAGTCGAACTTCTCGACCGCGCGGATTAGCCCCAGCATCCCCTCCTGGACGAGATCCTCCATCGGAAGCCCGTGGCCCTGATAACGCCGTGCCTGTGAGACGACCAGTCTCAGGTTGGCGTTGATCATCCTCTCCTTGGCCTGCAGGTCGCCCCGCTCGATGCGCTGGGCGAGGTCGATCTCCTCGTCGGCGGTGAGCAGCGAGTGAGCGCGAGCTGCGCGCAGGAACAGGTCCAGCGAGTTCTCGCTGAGCACCGCGGAGTCGGCCGCGGCGCGGCGTGCCTCAGTGGCGCCACGGCGCTCGGACGGACGCGGACCCTGCCGGCGCGCGGGGCGCCGGGGGGTCGCCGTGGCCGGTGCGTGCTCGCCGCGCGTACGCGACCGCGGCGTCGTATCATTGTGCTCGAGTCCCGGGGCCGGGACGTCGCGAGCCTGGGTTTCAAAGCGTGTCAGGTCAGTCTCCAGTGATCTCATGGGTTTGCTCCGCGGGTGATCATACCTGATAGTTCGATGATCATCAAACTATGCTCGCGGGACGCTAACCGGGTGCTAACCGGCGTCGCCAGACATTCATACCTGAGGGATCGAAGAGCCGTATAAACCCAGCCCGCGCGGGTGATAACGGGATCGCCCAGATGCCCTGCCACGACGGGGCGCTGGCGCTCATGCCGCCGATCGTCTGGGCGCGGGTGGGCCCTTAATCGGGCCAGCTTGTGCTAACGATCTACCACAATTTAGCACAGCTATGAGGCGCGGCGAAGAGCTCGCGCGCGAGATCCAGGAACTCAGCCGCCGCCGGGGCGTGGCGCCGGCCCTCACGCCACGCGAGCGTGATATCGCGCTCCAGTCGGGGCTCGGTGAGCGTGGCGACAGCGACCTCTGCCCCTGGGCCTTCGGCGTCCGAGCGGGGGAGAATCGCCACTCCCAGTCCACGGGAGACCAGGCGTCGGATGCGCTGGCTCTCATTGGACTCCAGCGTGACCCGCGGCTCGAAGGCCGCCTCACGCCCGGCGGACATCAGCAGCTCGCGCAGACGGGCGCCGGCGCGGAAGCTGACGAACGGCTCATCGGCCAGGTCGGCCATTCGCAGTTGTCTGCGGCGTGCCAGGCGATGGCCGGGGGGGAGCACGGCGACGAGCTCCTCGAGCACCAGCCGATGCAGCCCGAGGCCGTGGCTCTCCACCCGCTCGGTCACCGACAGAAAAGCGAGGTCGAGCTCATCCACGCGCAGCATCTCCGCCATCTCCTCGCTGGACTGCTCGCGCACCGTGAACAGGACATGGGGATGACGCTGGGCGAAGACCGCGACCGCGAGCGACAGGTCGACCGGGCCCATCGTGTGCATGGCCCCAAGGGTCACGTGGCCCGTGTACATCCCGCGAACGGCCTCCAGCTCAGCCGACGCGGCCTCCAGCTCAGCCAGGATCCGTCGTGCGCGGACCACGAGCAGGCCGCCGGCCTCGGTCAGCGCCACCCGCCGCGTCGTGCGCTCCACCAGCGCCAGCCCGAGCTCGTCCTCGAGCCGGCGGATCTGCTGCGAAAGGGCCGGCTGGGCGACATGGACGCTGGCCGCGGCGCGGGTGAAGTTGCCCTCCTCGGCCAGCGCGACGAGGTACCCGAGCTGCCGAAGATCCATAAGCACAGATTATGAATGACTCCAAATACTCGTCTTGGACTTCTAGGCGAGGCCCCGCCATGATGTGCAGCGCAGTACCTCTCCTCCCTCGAGCGCGCCCCGCAGAACCAGCCTCATATCCCGCTGGTTCCGGGGCGCTCTCATTTTAACGGGCGTCCGAAAGCCCGCGCTCAGCCGTAGACGCGGACCAGTGCCTCGGCGACCATCGCCGGCTTGCGGGCGCCCTTGACCTCGACCGTCACGCGCAGCTTGGCCTGGTGCCCGCCCGGGATCTCGTCCACGGAGACCAGCTCGCCACCTCCGCGCCACTCGCTGCCGACGGGGAGCGGGGCCGGGAAGCGGACCTTGTCCAAGCCGTAGTTGACGCCCATCTTGGCGTCGGTGACCTGCATCAGCTCCGCGAGAATCGGAGCCACCAGCGCCAGGGTCAGGTATCCGTGGGCGATCGTGCCCCCGAACGGCGTGGCCTTCGCCGCCTCGACATCGACATGGATGAACTGATGGTCGTCGGTGGCGTCGGCGAACTGGTTGACGCGGCTCTGCTCCATTTCGCGCCAGGGCGTGTAGCCCAGGTGCTCGCCGACATGGTCGCTGAGGCCGGCAGCGTCGGTGACGAGTCCGCTGGTATCTGAGGTGCTCACGGGATCTCCGGGGTGGAAAGGGGACAGGACCCCGGCATTGTCACCCTGTCGCCGCCACGGTGCTCACCGCACCGAGCCGGACGACGGCGGCGGCGGCGATCACCTCGGGATCGTGGGTGGCGCAGATGACGGTGTGGCCCGCGGCGGCGCAGGCGAGCAGGACCCGGATCGCCCGCCCGGCGCTTTCGCGGTCCAGCCGGGAGGTGGGTTCATCGGCGATCAGCACCCCGCCGGCGCCTGCGACCGCCATCGCCAGCGCGACGCGCTGCGCCTCTCCGGCCGACAGTCCGGACACCCGCCGGTCCGCGCGGGCGCCGAGACCGAGCGCGGTGAGCAGGTCGCGGGCCATGCCGTCGGTGCCGCTGATGGCACGTCGGTGCAGGGCCACCGCGAGCCCGACGTTCTCGACCGCCGACAGATGGCCCACCGGCGCCGGCTCCTGGCGCAGGTAGCCGATTCGTTCGCGGCGCAGCGCGGCGCGTTGCTCAGGCCCGAGCGCGGCGATATTTGTCCCGGCGAGCTGGACCTGCCCGGCGTCGGGGCGCTGCAGTCCCGCGATCAGCTCGAGCAAGGTCGTCTTGCCCGCGCCGGAGGGTCCGATCACCGCGCTCAGGCGGCCGGGAGCGAACCTCACGCTGACCCCGGCGAGCACGGTTCGCTGCGCGGGCCCATCGCCATACCGGCGGTCGACGTCGATCACCGAGACCGCGACCGGTCGGTGAGGCGCGGCGATCGCCGGGGAGGGCTCGGGGATCACGGCGTCCGCGGGCGCTTCGGTGGACCGCAGCACGATCTCGGCGCCGGACACGCGAGCACTCACCACGGCTCCGACCCCCGCCCTTCGCCGCAGCGAGCCAGGCAGCCGGATCCATCCGCCCCGGTCGACCGCAAGGGCCGGCCTCCCGCCGCCGCGCTCAGAGGCGATCCGCCCGTCGCGTAGCCGGATGGCCCGCGGGATCGCGATCGCCAGTGCCGGGTCGTGAGAGACGAGCAGGACCGCCGCGCCGTGATCGCGCGCGAGCGCATCGATCAGTGCTGTCAGCTCGGCGCCGGCGCTGGCGTCCAGCTCGGCGGTCGGCTCGTCAGCCAGCAGCAGACGCGGCCGGTGAGCCAGCGCCGCGCACAGCGCGATCCGCTGACGCTCCCCGCCCGAGAGCTCGGAGGGCCGAGCCTCGGCCCGATCGGCCAGTCCGCAGGCGGTCAACAGCTCGGCCGCCCGAGCCCGTGCCGCCCGGCGCCCGGCTCCGCGCAGGGCAAGCGGCAGAGCAATCGCCTGCGCCGCCGTGAGATCGGGAGCCAACGCCCGCTCGGCGTGCTGATCGAGGATCCCGAGATGTGTGCGACGCAGCCGGGCCCGGCGGCGGGCCGGCACGCGCCACAGGTCGCACCCGAACAGTCTCACCTCCCCCGCGGAGGGCGCCTGAAGGCCGGCGCAGATCCGCAGCAGCGTCGTCTTGCCCGCTCCGCTGGGGCCGATCACGCAGACCTGCTCGCCGGCGCCGAGCTCGAGACTCAGGCCCTGCAGCGCCGCGCTGTCCCCCTCGCCGCCGCGATGCAGGCAGAAGACATCATGCAGCCGCAAGGCCGGAGCAGGTGTCATCGAGGATGGGGCCGCGTGCGGGCCCCGGCGGCGATGGCCGCGGCCAGGGCGATGAGCGTGACGAGCGCACCGAGGCCGAGCTCTCGCCACGGAACGGTGTTGATCAACGGCGGCGCTCCGGGGGTGAGGGTCCCGGTGCCGTGCACCGCCATGAGCGCCAGCCGGGTCAGCGCCAGCGCGAGGCCCGCGCCGGCGAGCAGGCCGGCGACGCCGGTGGTGAGCAGGCGCGCCCGAAGCTCAGCCCGGAGGGCGCGCGGACCCAGTCCAGCCACGGCCAGCTCTCGTTCGGCGTCCGCGTCGCGCATCGGCCCCAGCAGGGCGACGAGCACGCCGAGAATCGCCAGTAGCACCCCGGCCGCGCCGGTGGCGAGCAGTGTGCCCA
>JALYZB010000249.1 GCA_030945945.1 Actinomycetota bacterium
CGGACGAGCTGGCGCTCGATCCCGGACCGCTCAAGCACTCGCTGATCGCCACCCGCGCATCCCGCGGGGGGATCTCGGTCACCGTCGACGCCCGCTCCCTGGGTTCGGGCCTCGGCGGGACGCAGACGTACGTGGGCGGGCTCGTTCTCGCCCTGGCCCGCTCAGGCGCCGTGTCGCTCCGGGCCGTGCTCGACGGCGAGCCCGAGCCCGAGCTGCACGAGGAGCTGATGGCCTCGCGTGTCGAGATCGTCACCTATGAGGACGCCGCCCGTGGCGAGCTGCCGCGCACCGACGTGGTCCACCGCCCTCAGCAGGTGTTCACGCCCAGCGATCTTCGTCTCATCCAGCTACTCGGGGAGCGGCTGGTCGTCACGCACATGGATCTGATCGCCTACCACGCACCCACCTACCACGACTCGGTCGACGCCTGGCGAGCCTACCGGCGAACCAGCCGGCTGGCGCTGGCCGCGGCCGATCGGGTGATCTTCTTGTCCAAGCATGCGCGTCGCGATGCGCTCGCCGAGGAGCTGGTGCCGGAGGACCGCGCCGTGGTCGCCGGGATCGGCGTGGGCCCGGCGCTGGCGGCCCCCGACGGTGATCGGCCCGCGCGCATTCCAGGGGACACCGACCTGCTGCTGATGCTCGGCGCCGACTATGCGCATAAGAACCGCCCATTCGCGATCAAGCTCCTCGACGAGCTCGTGCGGCGCCATGGCTGGCCAGGAAAGCTGGTGCTAGCGGGCGCCCATGTTCCCCATGGCTCTTCGGCCGCCACCGAAGCCGAGCTTCTCGGCCCTCGCCCCGACCTCGCCGCGAGGGTCATCGACCTGGGACCGGTGTCGGAGGCCGAGAAGCGCTGGCTGCTCCGATCGGCCGTCGCCCACGTGACCCCGAGCACCGACGAGGGTTTCGGGCTGGCGCCGTTGGAGGCGGCGGCGGTGGGACGGCCGTGCCTCTACGCAGCGCGCGGCTCGCTGGCCGAGATCATCGACCCGGCGGCCGCCACAATCATGCCCTGGGACCCGGCGGCCACCGCCGATGCGGCGGTGGAGTTACTGCGTCCGGGGCCTGCCCGCGAGCGCCATCTCCGCCTGCTCACCGACGCGCTGCACCACCACACCTGGGAGCGTGTGATCGCGGAGATCCTCGCGGCCTACGAGGCGGCGGTCGCCTCGCCTTACCGAGCGTCAGCCCCCAGGATCTGGGCGGAACTGGAGCGCGAGGAGCTCGCTGCAGACCTGCTCGCGCGCGTGGTCGACGGCATCGCGCTGATCGACGCCAGCGGCCCCCTGCTTACCCCCGCGCAGCAGCGGGGCCTGATGCGTGTCGCGGCTCGGCCATGGCTGAAGGGGCCGCTGCTCGGCGGCTTCGGGCTACTCGGACTCGATCACCGTGGAGCGCGAGCACCCGAGCGGGCCGACGCCGGGCCGCGCGACTCGACACCATAGGACCGATGACGATGCCCGACCCCGTCCCCGACCGGGAGGCCCAGCCCAGCCGACGGTTGGCGCCGACCGCCGCCCGTCGTTACACGTGGTGGCAGCGGATCAGGCTGACCTACCGATACCACGGCGGCTGGTCACTGCTGTACCGGGCGCTAACGCTTCCCCTTCGCCTCACGCCCCTCGGGTCGCGCCTGACCCGGGGGGGCCGGAGGCCCACGAGCGTGGCCGCCGCAGCGCGGTGGTACCGGGCAGAGGGCCGCCCGGTGACCGTCGTGATCCCGAGCTACCGTGACTTCCCGGAGCTCGCCGCCCTGATCGAGAGCTTGCGCGCGACGACGCGTCGGGACCGGGTGAGGATCGTCGTCTGCGACGACGCCAGCGGCCCCGATCATCTCGCGTCCCTGCGCACGATCGAGGGGATCGAGGTCGTCGCCGGCGAGAGCAATGCCGGCTTTGCCGCCAACGTCAACCGCGGTCTCGCCGCCGCGGATCCGGAGCACGACGTTGTCCTCTTGAACTCCGACATGGTCGCCCGCCGTGGCTGGCTGGAATGCCTCCAGTACGCCACCGGGCGCTATGAGAATGTCGGCATCGTCGGCGCCAAGCTCCTCTATCCCGACGGTCGGATCCAGTTCGCCGGCACGGTCAGGAACCTGGGGGCTCTGGAGTGGTTCGACCACCGGTACCGCTTCAAGCCGTCCGCCTGGGGCCCGGCCAACGTGCCGCAACTAGTGGCGGCGGTCAGCGGCGCCTGCATGTATCTCACGCGGGCGCTGCTGGACGAGATCGGCGCCTTCGATCCCGACTACCCGATGGCCTACGAGGACGTCGACCTGTGCCTGCGAGCCTGGCAGGTCAGCTTCACGGTGCTCTACTGGCCGGACGCCGAACTGACGCACATGGAGTCGGTCAGCCGAGGTACCGCGGTCGGCGAGCGCGAACGAGTCTCCCAGCGGCGGTTCTGGAGCCGCTGGGGAAATTTCTTCGATGCGCGCGAGGTGCGAACCGCGACCGGGGCGCTCCGCGTGGTGTACGTTACCGAGGACACCGGGGTCGGCGGCGGACACCGTGACATCTTCGAGCACCTCAACCGGCTGCAGGGTCGCGGCCACGAGGTCGAACTGTGGAGCCTCGGTCCGCCGCCGGATTGGTTCGAGCTGCGAGCGCCGGTGCGCACCTTCGAAGACTACAAGGCGCTGGTCCAGGCACTGGCTCCGGTCAAGGCGATCAAGGTGGCGACGTGGTGGGCCACGGCCAGCCCCGTCTGGCAGGCGAGCGTGCTCGAGGGGATCCCCGTGTTCTTCGTCCAGGACATCGAGACCAGCTACTACCCGGGCAACACGGCGGTCCAGAACATCATCCTCTCGTGGTACCGCCACGAGTTCCGCTATATGACGATCTCATCGTGGAACCGGGATCGGCTGGCAGAGCTGGGCCTGAAGGCGGAGCTGATCCCGCCGGGGATCGATCTCGACAACTTTCGCCCGCTGCCTGACGTTCCGCGACGGACCGACATGGTGTTGGCGCTCGGCCGCACGAACCCGCTCAAGAATCTGCCGCTCACGATCGCCGCGTGGCGCGAGCTGCCGGAACCGCGACCAGAGCTGTGCCTGTTCGGGATCGAGCCCGACCTCGCCGACGAGCCGGGCATCCGCTATGTCACCTCACCGTCGGACGAGGAGGTGAACCGGCTGTTCAACGAGGCGACGGTTTTCCTCCAGACCTCGACCCACGAGGGGTTCTGCCTCCCGGCGCTGGAGTCGATGGCGACCGGCGGCGCGGTCGTGTGCACCGACGCCCACGGCAACCGCGACTTCTGCACCGACGGCTATTTCTTCCTTTAATTTTTCACTGTCTTTTATAAATTTCTGATAGCTGAAG
>JALYZB010000311.1 GCA_030945945.1 Actinomycetota bacterium
CGAGGAGCGCGACCGGTCATGCGACCCATCGGGTAGCGCGTCGCCTCGCGTCGCACGCCGTGGCTGACGCGCGTGTAGCTGGCGCTACCCTCAATCGCGCCTCGCCGAACAGCAGCGCGACGCAGACCGCGGTCGACAGCAGCCCGAGGGCTGCGGCACCGGAAGCGCTGAAGCTCAGGCGGTACTGCAAGACGACATCCCGGTCGCCGAGCTACTGCCGCCGCGAAACGCCTGGACGCCCGTCAAGCAGACATACAGGACGACGATCGCGACCACCGCTCCACAGATGAGAAGCAGCGGTCGCGATTCGCTCTGCCCCCCGATGCGGTGACGGCCGACGCGTCGCGCGCGGACGCCAACGCATTCGGGCTATCGGCACAGCGTCAGCTGAACCGTTGGTTCAGATCTTGGCTCCGTCGCCATCGTCAGGGCTATGGCGGTCGCAACCATCGCGATCCAGATCCTTGTGCGGCGTCTTGTTGTGGTGCCTGCCGTGCGAGCACCCCGACTTGGCGGAGGCCAGGGGAGCGGCAGTCAGCGCGAGGGTCCCGAGTCCGCCGATCGGAACAGCCATACCGACGACCACCACCGCAGCTCGCGCCCGCCTGCGTGAAAGCTCGAACATGTGCGCACCTCTCCAATCTCGAGGATGATTTGGGTTGCGCCGGCACCCAAGAACGGTCCAATGGGTAAGGCGTCTTGGGACTATACGATCCAACTTGGATCCAGCTGATCACAGTTGCAATGCATCTCGGCAATGTGCTGAGCTCTAGCTGATCCGTACGCCCGCGCCCCGCGTATCACGGCTACTGATCGGTGCTACCCACAGGGATTGATTGATGCCCCCCATCGATCACTGCCGGCTGCCGGCCATCAGGACCGCTGACAGGAGTGACGGATGACGACGAAGCCGAGCCGTTTCAAGCGCTTCCGAGCCGGTAGCAGCGAGTCAGCAGCCGTCGGCCGCGGACGGTCGCTCCTGAGCCCGAGAATGCGACGACGAGCGGCCGTGAGTGGCTTGGTCTGCACGATGGGCCTTGCCGGTGCAGTCGTCGCCAGCGCCCACGTTGCCCATCCAGCGTCAGCCTCAGGGAATGTCAACCTGAAGAACTTCGCGATCACGCCGGCCAAGCTGAAGATCAAGGCCGGCACCAAGGTGACCTGGCACTGGCTCGATGGAAGCGAGGGCACCCACAACGTGACCAGCAAAGCCGAGAAGCACGACCTCCGTTTCAAGGACTCGGTCACCAGGACCACGGGTGTGTACAGCGTGACGTTCAGGAAGCCGGGCGTTTACTACTACGAGTGCTCGGTCCACCCGCTGACGATGCAAGGTGAGATCATCGTCAGATAGCCGTTGCGCCGCGCGCCAGCTCGGACATCCGTGTCGCCGCCCGCCAGCCCGGACGCATTACTCGCACACCAGATCGACACGAGGCTCAGCCGGTTTCGATCCCCCTGAGCGCGCCGGTGGATTGTCGGTGATCGCGTCGCGCTGAGTTCCCAGCAGGAACACGGTGGTCGAGATGTAGAGATAGGCTGTCGCGACGATCACGGCGGTAAGGCTTCCGAACACCGAGTTATATGACCCGAGCTGCCAGATACAGGTGGAAGACGACCGAGACGAGCGACCAGGTCACGATCACGATGCCCGCACCGAGACTGACCCACGGCAGCGTTTAGGCCGTCCCCGGCGCATGCCTGACGAGCAGTCCGACGGCGAGCAGCAGGAGCGCAACCGATAGCGCCCCCAGCGCACGACGAACCCGATCCCCTCCCAGACGACCCCTGAGTGGCCGATCGAGACGAACGGCGCCAGCGGGAGGCACAGCGCAGCCAGGATCAAGCATGCTCCGACCTCGATCGAGAGAACGAACGAGATCGAGTGACGCCTGAGGAATGACCGCTCGGTCCGAGGTCCCGTAGAGTTGAGCCACCGCGCCGATCACTGCGCGGACGGCACCGGACACCTGCCAGAGAGTCAGGCCGCCGCCGAGCGTCGCCACAGCGCCTTTCCGCCGCTGAGGACCTTCGCGACCGGATTGGAGATCACCGCGTACACGGCGACGGACACGTTCATCTGGATTTCGGGCGCCAGATGGTCTCTCCACCCGTCGTCGAGGTGAAGCAGCCCAGCCACCGTGAGCACGAACAGCAGGAACGGGATGATCACAGTGAGGACCTGAAACGAGAACGCGCTCGAGTAGGTCAACAGATCGTGGGGTTTGAAGCCGTCGAGCAAGGCCGCGAACCAACTCCCACCACGACGTACGAGCGCGCGCTTGCCGCGGCACTTATGGAGAAAGTGCTTGACGTGGGCTCAGCTCTTCAGGGGTACGGCGGCCTCCGGAGTAACGACGCGGAAGCTAAAGCTTTGCTCCAGGTACAGACTGACGTCATCGCGGTCGTGATCGAGGTACCCGATCGAGAGATCCTGACCTGACTCGAACACAAAGTCGCCGCCGCGCAGGCTCAGCACCACGGCACCAGAAACGCCCGGAGACCACACGATCGGGCCGCCGAGGATCTTTCGCAGGTGGTCGCGCAGCGGATAGCCCCCGTGCTCGGCCGTCTCGACGACGCGCTTGTACTCATCGCTGCCCAGCGCAAGCGCGTAGGGACCGTCGATGCCGGACTGCAGTAGCTGCTCCACGGCACTGGCCACCGGACGCGGAAAGCCGTCGGCGTTGCTACCCAACTTCAGTCCCTGATGGGGAGAGGCAGCCGAGATGCCCTCGATCGAAGCGGCTGGCCACCCGTGGAAGACGGCCCGGTTCTCGGCCACCGCGATCTGGTGAGCGGCCCGATCCAGCGGCTCCAGATCGGCGTCGACCGCCCCGCGATCGTTGTCGCGCAACTCGGCACGCGAGATCTCGAAATCGGCGCGCATTTCGACAAGCGGCAGCACCCGGCGCCGCAGCGCGCTGATGCCGTCGCAGGGAGTCTCTGGGACGTCGTCGACACGGCCGAGATTCGTCGCTGAGTACTGCCAACCGTAAGGGCCGAGGAAGTCGACCAGTTTGCGCGCCGCCAGCGCGGCGCCGAGGCGCTCGCGGGCCTCGTCATCGAGCAGCTTCCAGCTCCCGTCACTGATGGGAGCATGGGAGCGGAGAAGGTGGTTACTCACGAGATTGTGCTGCGCAGACTGCCGATGCCCAGCGAGCCGCTGCCGTCATCCGCGGGATTGGCTTGCTCGTCGGCCTTACCGGCCGCTTCTTCGGCGGCCTCGCCGTGCGCGACGATGTCGCCGGGCTGAAACAGGATCCCCTCGGCGGTCTTGCGCCACACTGGCGTACGGCGCAGCAGGAACTCGAGATCCATGCTGAAGTGCTTGTACTCCTCGCCGACGGCGTCACGCATGACCGCCACCGCCTCGGGATCCGGCTCGATCGCGATTCGTTGCTCGTACCACCCGATCGCCTCGGCCTCCTCGGTCAGCGACGCGCACAGCCGCGCGAAGGTCCGGGTCTGCGCCGGCAGCTCCTCGGGTGGCTCGTGGTATTGATCAAAACCCATCTGGTGCTCCTTATCTCGGCGGCGAACAACGAACCGTACACCCGACTGTCGGAGATCGGTTAAAGGCGATAGCGCGGCGAGCATCGCCTCGCGCCGGGTCGGAAAGCCTGCCGATGGCGGGCTCCTGCCTGAACATGAAGCAACGCCCAGCCGCCGATACGATGACGCAATCGTTATGTGGTCTGTCGCATCTGCTCGATAGTGACGGCGCGGCCGTGGCTCAAAGGCCGCCGTCTCGCCCGCCCCACCCGGACCCGAGCGCCTCGCGAATCGAAACTAATGGCCTGTGTCGCGATCAGTGCTCTACGTGTCGCATTTCTCGGGGTCGGACGTTCGTCCCCTGGGTAGATCCATTATGGGACGGTTCATGGCGGAGCCGGTTTGCCGTCGTGACAACCGTGCTGAGCATCGGGGGGCCGGCAGCCCAAACAGCGACAACGAAAGAGATCCAAAAATGTCAGAGATCACCGCCCATCATGGGCTGTTCAAGACCACCAAGTTGCACGTCGACCCACGGGCGGTTCCGGCCGGCCGGTTGTCCTGATCCACGGTTGGCCGCTGTCGGGCGAGTCCTGGAAGGATCAGGTCCCAGCGCTGGAGCAGGCCGGCTACCGCGTCGTCACCTATGACCGTCGCGGCTTCGGTCGCAGCGACAAGCCCAACAAGGGCTATGACTACGACACCCTGACCGAGGATCTCCACACGCTGCTGACCGAGATGGACCTGGACGACGTCACGCTCGTCGGGTTCTCGATGGGCGGCGGGGAGGTGGCGCGCTACTTCTCCGCCTACGGCACCGAACGGTTGCACAGCGTCGTGTTCGCGTCGGCGGTCCCGCCCTACATGCTGAAGTCAGACGACAATCCCGACGGTCCGCTGACCGAGGACCTCGCGAACAAAATGACCGAAGGACTCGAGGGTGACGAGGCGGCGTTCTACGACGACTTCATGACGCAGTTCTTCACCGCCGACGGCGAGCTGAAAGTCTCCGAGCAGCAGCGCCAGGAGGCATTGGCGCTCACCAACCAAGCCGACAAGAAGGCCGCGCTGGGGTGCATGGAGGCGTTTGGCACCACCGACTTCCGGGACGACCTCCCCAAGATCTCGCTGCCAACGCTCGTCCTACACGGCGGCAGCGACGGGACCGTTCCCTACGAGGGTTCAGGCGCGCGCACCCACGCGGCGATTGCGGGCAGCGAGGTGCATCTCATCGCCGGCGGCCCCCACGGTTGCAACGTCAGCCACCCCGACGAGTTCAACCAGGCGTTGGTGGAGTTCTTGGGCCGGTAGGACCGCAGCGACGGGCGTCGGCCCCGAGCCGGGACGACGCCCGTCGGCCCTCCGAAGGCACTTGCGGCGGCTGCTCTGGCGTTACGGAGATCGGTGCGGATGCTCGGGTAGGACGTGAGCGTGCGGCCGCGTACGAGATTGACCTCGGCCCGACCGTGGCAGATCCACGCCAACGGACTTGTCGGCCGCAGGAACGCCTGCAGGAACAGATCACATCGCCGCCGGCGGTACCGGGATTGGCGGTCAGGCAGAAGCCGGTCGGACCCGGGAGCCTCCACCGCGCTCCACCGCGCTCTGACCGAGCACGACTGAAGGCGAGCCGATTGCGACGCCACGGTTGGGCGCCGGGGCGAACTGGCTACGGTCTCTCGCGCAAGAGGCGACTGAGCGTGGCAGCACTGCGGTACCCGACCGCGTGGGCGATCTGCTCCATTGGCTGCTCGGTCGTCCGGCGCAGATGGTTGGCGCGCTCAACCCGAATCTGCCGAACGAGCTGCAGCGGCGTTATCCCGAGCCGGTCCTGAGCTCGCCGCTCCAGCGTGCGGCGGGTCGTCCCAATCTCCCGCGCGGCGATCGCCAGATCAATCGGATGCCCCAAGTGAGCGCGGATCCAGTCCTCCAAGTCGCTGATCAGCTCGTCACTACGCGCGAGGTGGCCAAGGGCCGCCGCAACACTGCGTGCCGGACGCTCGTCGATCAACAATCGCGCTGCCACAAGCTGCGCCAGACGGGAGCTGATCCGGGACACGATGCTGATCGCCAGATCGATGTGCGCAAACGCCGCGCCCGCGGTCACGATCGTGCCGCTGTCGACCACCATACGCGTCATGTCGAGCGCGACCCGCGGATCGCGACGGGCGAAGAACGCCGACAGCCACCAGCTTGTCGTCGCGCGGTGGTCATCCAGGCATCCGGCCTCGGCGAGCAGGAAGGTACCCGTGCAGGCACCCGCCAGCGCGGCCGATCTTCAGGACCCAGCTCGGTGAGGAAGTGCGGACCTTGCGCACCGCCGGCCGCGCGAGCACCGGCTCGATCTCCGAAGAGTCGAACACCCCGAGGGCGGACACGACGAGCAGATCAAAGCCGTCGACACCGGCCCCCAGCAGCTGGTGTTCGATC
>JALYZB010000312.1 GCA_030945945.1 Actinomycetota bacterium
CGGGCGACTCCTCGATCAGCTTCTGATGGCGACGCTGCAGCGAGCAGTCGCGCTCGCCGAGGTGGATCACGTTGCCGTGCGAGTCGGCCAGCACCTGGACCTCGACGTGGCGCGGGTCGGGCAGGTAACGCTCGAGGTAGACGGTCCCATCGCCGAAGAACTTCTCGCCCTCGCGGGCCGCGCCTTCGAATGCGTCGGAGAGCTTGTCCTCGGTGAGCGCGACGCGGAAGCCCTTGCCGCCGCCGCCCCCGGCGGCCTTGACGGCGACGGGATACCCGATCGTGTCCTGGATCACCGTGCGAGCGTCGTCGACCGTCTCGACGGGCTCGGTCGTGCCGGGAACGATCGGCACGCCGGCGGCCTGCATCAGCTCGCGGGCGCGGGTCTTTGAGCCCATCGCCTCGATCGCCGATGACGGCGGGCCGATGAACACAATCCCGGCGTCCTCCAACGCCTTGGCGAAGCCGGCGTTCTCGGCCAGAAAGCCATACCCGGGGTGCACGGCCTCGGCGCCGGACTGCGTGCAGACCTCAAGGATCTTCTCGACGTTGAGATAGCTCTCAGCGGCCGGGCCGGGCCCGAGGAGGTAGGCCTCATCGGCACGTTGGACGTGCAGCGCATCACGGTCGAGCTCGGAGTACACGGCGACGGTGGCGACGCCGAGTTCCTCACAGGCCCGCACGATTCTGACCGCGATCTCGCCGCGGTTGGCGATCAGGACCTTGGAGAACATGGGGCGGGCACTTTATCCGGCCGGTGGGAATGACGGGGCCCGCCCCGCCCAACCGGCCGATCGCCTACGGGAAGCTGCGCAGGAAGCGGGGGATCGACCGCTCGGGTCATGCCGAGGCGCACCGGACCGAGCTTTCGGTGCGCTGCGCCGGCTAAACGGGCGTGGCGGCGATGATCATTCCCGCCGCGACCGTGTCATTGGTCGTCTCATCGATGAGGATGAAGCTTCCGGTGGTGCGGTTGCGCGTGTAGGGATCGATCACCAGCGGCGTGCTGCAGCGCAGGTGGACGCGGCCGATCTCGTTGAGCGCGAGCTGCCGGGCGGGCACGTGCTCGAGGTTGTTGATGTCGACGCGATGTTCGATCGCCTCGACGACCGCCCGAGCCGAACGCGTTGTGTGCTTGATCGTGTACCGACCCCGGGGCGCAAGCGGCTGCTCACTCATCCAGCAGATGTTCGCCTCCAGCTCGCGGGCGGTGACCGGGGGGTCCTCGGTGCCGACGATCATGTCTCCGCGCGAGATGTCGACCTCGTCGGCGAGGCGCAGGGCCACGGACATGGTCGGAATCGCGGACTCGATCTCGCCGTTGTAGGTGTCGATCGATGCGATCCGGGTCTGGCGTCCGCCGGGCAGCACGGTGACCTCGTCACCGGGGCGCAGCACACCGCCCGCGATCTGCCCCCCGTAGCCGCGGTAGTCGTGGTGCTCTTCGCTCATCGGACGGATCACCCACTGAACCGGGAAGCGGACATCGCCAAGGTTGCGCGCCGGTGCGATCACGACATGCTCGAGGTGCCAGAGCAGGGTCGAGGCGCCGTACCACTGCATCTGCGGCGAGCGTTCGACGACGTTGTCACCGTTGAGCGCCGAGATCGGGATGAAGGTCATGTCCGGGATCTGCAGGCGCGCGGCCCAGTCGGTCATCTCCTCGAGAATCCCGTAGAACGCGTCCTCGTCGTAGCCGACCAGGTCCATCTTGTTCACGCACACGACCACGTGGGGGATGCGCAGCAGCGAGGAAATGAAGGCGTGGCGACGGGTCTGCTCAGAGACACCCTTGCGCGCGTCAACGAGCACGATCGAGACGTCCGCGGTCGATGCGCCCGTGACCATGTTGCGCGTGTACTGCTCGTGGCCCGGGGTGTCGGCGATGATGAACTTGCGCCGGAGGGTCTGGAAGTAGCGGTAGGCGACGTCGATCGTGATGCCCTGCTCGCGCTCGGCCCGCAGTCCGTCGGTGAGCAGGGCGAGGTTCAGGTAGCCGTCGCCGCGGCGCTCGGAGGTCTGTTGGACGTGCTCGAGCTGATCTTCCAGGATCGACTTGGAGTCGTGCAGCAGGCGTCCGATCAGCGTCGACTTACCATCGTCGACCGAGCCCGCGGTGGCGATCCGCAGTAGCTCGGAGGTGCGGCGGTTGACGTCATAGCCGTTGGCGGCGGCGGGGCCGCTCATCTAGAAATAACCCTCTCGCTTGCGGTCCTCCATGGCGGCCTCGGTGACCCGGTCATCGGCCCGGGTCTCGCCCCGTTCGGTGATCCGCGTGGCGGCGATCTCGGTGACCACCTGCTCGAGCGTGGTCGCCGTGGAGCGCACGGCGCCGGTGCAGGTCATGTCTCCGACCGTGCGGTAGCGCACGGACTCCTCGAACGGCTCCTCACCGTCGATCAGTTCGATGAAATCGTTGTGGGCGTAGAGCATCCCGTCGCGCTTGAACACCGGACGGGTGTGCGAGAAGTAGATCGACGGGACCTCCAGGCCCTCGGTGGCGATGTACTGCCAGACGTCGAGCTCGGTCCAGTTGGAGATCGGGAACACGCGCACGTGCTCGCCCTTGCGGATTCGGCCGTTGTAGAGCGACCACAGCTCGGGGCGCTGGCGCTTGGGATCCCACTGGCCGAAGTCATCGCGGAACGAGAACATCCGCTCCTTGGCGCGGGCGCGCTCCTCGTCGCGGCGAGCGCCGCCGAAGGCGGCGTCAAAGCCGTGCTCCTCGAGCGCGTCCAGCAGGGTGGTGGTCTGCAGGCGGTTGCGCGACGCGCGCGGCCCGGTCTCCTCGGCGACGCGGCCGGCGTCAATCGAGTCCTGGACGTTGGCCACGATCAGCCGCTCGCCGATCGAGGCGACAAGGCGATCGCGGAACTCGATCACCTCGGGGAAGTTGTGCCCGGTGTCGACGTGCATGACCGGGAACGGGAACTTCCCGGGGCGGAAGGCCTTCTCGGCCAGCCGCAGCAGGATGATCGAATCCTTGCCGCCGCTGAACAGCAGCACGGGACGCTCAAATTCCGCGGCAACCTCCCGGAAGATGTGGATCGACTCCGCCTCGAGGGTCTGCAGATGGGAGAGCTCGTAGCGAAGCGGATTCACGTGATCACGCGGACGGCGGGACGACGTGGATCCCGCACTCGGTCTTGTCCTCACCGCTCCAGCGGCCCTCACGACCGGTGCCGGGCAGCGTGCAGGGAGCGCAGCCGATCGAGGCGTAGCCCTCGTCGTGCAGCGGATGGTAGGGAAGCTCGTGCTCAGAGATGTAGGCCCAGAGCTGCTTCTCGGTCCAGTCAGCGAGCGGGCTGACCTTCCAGATGCCACGCCGCTCGTCACGCTCGAGCTTGCCGGTTTCGGCGCGAGTCGGTCCCTGCTCGCGGCGCAGGCCGGTGACCCAGGCGTCGACGTCAGCCAAGCCGACCTCCAGGGCCGCCACCTTGGCGTCCCCGCAGCAGTGCTGCGCCGTCCACGGACCGGCCCCGTCCGCCCTGCGGGCGTCGAGCACCTCGAAGGCGATCCCGTAGCGCTCCTCGAAGCGCCTCTGGGTCTCGATCGTCTCGGGGAACAGGACTCCGGTGTCGATCGTGAAGACGCGGAAGTCCGGCGTGATCTCGCTCAGTATGTGAAACAGGACCGACTCCTCCTTCTGAAAGGAACAGGCCGTGACCAGACGCGGGTGATAGCTCTGCACCGCGTAGGCCAGGACCTCGGGCGCGGACGCGCGCTCGAGGTCTGCGGCGTGCACGCTCATCGCGCCTGCTCGCCGTCCGGACTCGCCTGAACGGGCGCGGCGTGCATCGTCCGGCTGCTCATACCGCGCACTCGCCCTCGCCCCGCTGCACCGCAAAGGGCACCTTGCGGTTGAAGTCGATGAAGTGATTCATATTCTCGAGATTGAATTCGATCGGGAGGGTCAGATCCTTGACCTCGGCCTCGAAGGGCAAGGCGCCGACCCGATCGGCGAAGACGCGGAACGGCTCGCCTTCCTCGCGCGTGGACTCGTACAAGCGTAGCCACCGCTCGACGGCCTCGGGAACCCGCTTGGCGGGCAGGCGCGTCTTCAGACGCGTCCCGTAGCGGACCTCGCCGCCCTCGTAGGCACCCCCGACGTGCGTGACGTAGGCGGGCAGGGTCTTGCCCCCGACCTTGATCGAGGCGCCGTAGAAGCCGATGTCGGCGATGTGATGCTGGCTGCACCCGTTCGGGCAGCCGCTCATCTTCACGTGCATGCTGCGGGTGAGGGGGTCGGTCAGCTGCAGGGACTCGATCCGCTCCTGCACGGCTTGATTGAGCCCCATCGAACTGGTGATCGCGAGCTTGCACGAGTCCGTGCCGGGGCAGCTGACCACGTCGGTTATCTCATCGGCACCAGGGTCCCCGAGGCCCAGCGCCGTCAGCGCGCGCCACACCTCGTAGAGCGCCACATCACGCACCCAGCGCAGCACGAGGTTCTGGTGCACCGTGGTCCGGGCGGCGCCCCCGGTGTAGTCACGGATGATCTTGCCCAGGCCGCGCAGCTGCTCGGGGCTGAGATCGCCGCGGCGGACCTTGACCTCGATCGTGCTGAAGCCGGCCTGGCGCTGGGGGGCGACGTTGGACTGTGCAAAGCGATCGAACTCGGAGCGATCGCCGTCGGGGCTGGCGTAGCCGGCGTCGGCCGGGGGCGTTGCGCCCTGCTCGTCGACGTCGAGGCGGATCGCGTCGATCGAGAAGTCGCGCTGCGCGACCCAGTCGCGCTGCAGCTCCTCCTCCACCATCTCGCGAAACGCGTCGATCCCGACCTTATCCACCAGCACCTTGATCCGGGCCCGGGCGCGGTTGACGCGCAGGAATTCCGTGCGGTCGAAGATCCGCATGCAGGCC
>JALYZB010000317.1 GCA_030945945.1 Actinomycetota bacterium
GCCCCCCGCCAGGCGTCCAGTCCGCCGTCGAGCACCCTCACTCCGAAATGGCCGTAGTGGCGCAGCAGCCACCATGCCCGCGCCGCGGCCAGACCACCGGTGCCGTCGTAGACGACCACCGAGCGGTCGTTGGCGACCCCCGCGGCCCGCATCGCGGCCACGAAGTCCGCCGGTGCCGGGAGGGGATGGCGACCGCCGCTTCCGTCCGGCGCGGGCGTCCCGGCAAGCTGCGCCGCCAGGTCGACGAACACCGCATCGGGGATATGACCGGCGGCGAACAGATCGCGCCGGGCGCCCTGGGCGAGGTCCCAGCGGACGTCGAGCACGGCGGCGTGGCCACCGTCCAGACGATCGACCAGATCCGAGGCGGAGATCAGCGGGGAGGCCACGGCGCTAGATTCTGCCGCAGCGCGCGAGACCGCACTGAGGGCCCCGCGCCGCGCGGGTCGATCAGGCCAGAGCGGAGGCGCCGACCGGATCCGCGGCGCGGGTCGGTGCCGGCGTGAGCCAGGCGGCGACGAGGACCAGCGCGAAGGCGAGCATCTCGGCCACCAGCATCACCGGATGGCCGGGGAGCGGATCGCCGAACACCAGGATGCCCCCGACGATCCCGGCGAGGTTGGCCGCGGTCCCGGTCACCGCGATGACCGGGACGGCGTCTCCCTCCTGCAGACCCTTGGCCGAGCTGTAGAACGCCGTCACCGAGGCGACGAGCGTGACCAGCAGCCACGGGGTCGCCAGGCCGGAGAGCCCGTGCGAGCCGACCATCCCGGACATCGCCTTGATGGCGACGTCCGAGACGCCGAACAGGATGCCTGACGCAGCGCCGAGCATGAATCCCCGGTGGTGGGCCGGCGCGCCGATTCGGGGGCCCATGATCAGCAGGGTGCCGACGGCCAGCAGCCCGAACTCGAAGCCGATCATGCCGGGGACCGAGAAGCGCGAATGCGCGCCGTGTACGGCCGGGAGGCTGAAGCCGAGGATCAGCAGGCCGACCGCGGTGAGCACGATCCCCGTCCACTGGCGGCGGGAGATCTTCAGACCGAAGCTGCGCTCGGCCATCACGGCGAGCAGCACGACGCCGCCGGCCAGCACGGCTTGCACGAGCGAGAGCGGCGCTACCGCCATCGCGGCGACGTGGAAGACCCACGCCGTGGCCGCGATCAGCATGCCGAGCGCGAACAGGGGCGAGGAGAACAGCGCCCTGCCGCTGCGCAGCGGGTGGCGGAAGTCGACCGGGAGGGCCGCGCAGGCGCCGCGATGCTTGAACAGGAACCCGACGTTGGTGGTCAGGGCGCAGGCGAGCGCGAGAAGGATGCCGAGGAGTGGATTCATTGAGGTTCTGGATGAGAAGCCGGTGGGGGCGAGGCCGGCCCGCACCCTCGGGGTCGGCATCGCCCGGCACCACGTGAGACGCCCCGGGCCGTCGTCCAGGAAACTCTGGACCGGATGACCGCTGAACTCAGCTTTTCAGTCAATCCACCCTGGCGCACCCACATAAGGGCGAGATATGGACAGGCCGCTTCTTCTGTTAGCCGTCGATGGAGTTCTTTCGCTGTTCGGGTTCGATCCGGCGGTCGCTCCGGCCGGGCGGTTCGTCTCTGTGGACGGCATCCCGCATCTGCTCTCCACCGAGGCGGCCGGCCACGTGCTGACCCCTCACCGGCGACTACGAGCTGATGTGGCACCGGCTGGGAGGAGAAGGCGACGAGCACCTCCCGTTCGTGCTCGGCCTCCCGGCGGGGGCACCGCATCTTCGCTTCGGCGACGCGACGGCGACCGGTCGGCACTGGAAGCTCGACGCGATCGACGCCCACACGGGTCCGCTGCGGCCGCTGGCTTGGGTCGATGACGGGCACGACGACACGTGTCGCACCTGGGCGCAGGCCCGCCTGGGCCCCACCCTGCTGGTTACCACCGATCCGGCGCAGGGCCTGACCGCGTCAGACCGCGACCGCCTGCTGGACTGGGCCGGGGGACTGCGCAGCGCCGTCGGTCAGCCGAAGCTGCCGTGACGCCCGGCACCGGCCCGGAAACGCTCCAGGCCGGCCTGGACCTCGGTCAGTGAGCGACGGCCGTGAGCCAGCTCGTTGGCCATCGCCGACGCCTCGTCGCCCCCCTCTGACTCGAGCATCGATAACCGGTCTTCGCGCAGGCAGGTCTGGGGAAAACCCGCGATCTGCGCCGCGAGATCCTGTGCGGCGGCCAGGCTCTCCCCGGCCGGCACGACCCGGTTGACCAAACCGATGCGCTCGGCCTCCTGCGCGGACACCGGCCGGCCGGTGAGAATCAGGTCCATCGCCCGCGAGGCGCCGATCAGCCGCGGCAGCCGAACCGTCCCCCCGTCGACCAGCGGCACGCCCCAGCGGCGGGAGAAGATCCCGAGCACGGCGTCGGCCTCGGCGATCCGCAGATCGCACCACAGCGCGAGCTCGAGACCACCGGCGACGGCATGACCGGCGATCGCAGCGATCACCGGCTTGCCAAGCCGCATCCGGGTCGGTCCCATCGGCCCGTCCCCGGTGTCCTGGACCCGGTTGCCGTCGGGCGTTCCCGCGGCGACGAGATCCGCGCCGGCACAGAACATCCCGCCGGCGCCGTACAGGACCGCGACCGAGGCATCCGGATCGCCGTCGAAGGCGCGGAAGGCGGCCGCCAGCGCGGCCGCGGTCGCGCCGTCCACGGCGTTGCGCCGCTGCGGCCGCGAGAGGGTGACCGTGATCACCTGACCATCGCGCATGACCGTGACGGGATCGCTCACCGATCCGCTCCGGAACGCGACCGGCTCATCTCGCCCCCACTGCGCGACCGACGAAGACCCGCAGGGCGTCGATCACCGCGGCCGGCTCGGGACCGCGGCCCCCGACCGGGGAGAGCGGTCCGACCAGCGCCTCGCCACAGCCGCCGACGAGCGCCGCGGCGGTCAGGGCAGCATCCTGCGCGGGGAGCTCTCCCGCGGCGATCCCCGCTTCCAGGCCCTCGGCGATCAGTGCGGCGTAGCGCGAGCGATAGGCCAAGCGCTCGGCGTCCACGAGCGGATCGACCGGCTCGGCGATCAGCGCCCACGCCAGCCGCGGGTTGCGCAGCGCCCGCTGCGCAAACGTGGCGAGCACGTGCTGCAGGCGCTCAGCCGCCGGCGCCCCGTCTCCCAGCTCGGTTGCCGCCGCGCGCATCGCGCGCTCCTCGCGTCCGCAGACCGAGCGGAAGACCTCTACGAACAGGTCCT
>JALYZB010000330.1 GCA_030945945.1 Actinomycetota bacterium
CAGATCTGGCGCCGGAACGGCTGCGTGTCGAGTCGACGGGCGACCTCCTCGATCGCGGCACGATCTCGCTGTTCGCCATCGACGAGGCGCACTGTGTGGCCCAGTGGGGACACGACTTCAGGCCCGACTACCTCGCGCTGTCCGTGCTGCACCAGCGGTGGCCCACCGTTCCCCGGATCGCGCTGACCGCCACGGCCACCAAGGCGACCCACACCGAGATCGCGTCCCGGCTGAACTTGGCCGACGCCCGTCACTTCGTGGCGAGCTTCGACCGCCCGAACATCCAGTACCGCATTGTGGGCAAGAACGAGCCCAAGCGGCAGCTGCTGGAGCTGCTACGCGCCGAGCACCCCGGTGACGCGGGCATCGTCTACTGCCTGTCCCGGGCTTCGGTGGACAAGACCGCGGAGTGTCTGGTGCAGAACGGGATCGAGGCACTGCCGTACCACGCGGGGCTCGACGCGCATACCAGAGCCGGCAACCAAGCGCGCTTCCTGCGCGAGGACGGCTTGATCATGGTCGCCACGATCGCGTTCGGGATGGGCATCGACAAGCCTGACGTGCGCTTCGTCGCCCACCTTGACCTGCCCAAATCCGTTGAAGGTTATTACCAGGAGACCGGCCGAGCCGGGCGGGACGGGCTGCCGTCCACCGCGTGGCTGGCCTACGGTCTGGCCGACGTCGTGCAGCAACGCAAGTTAATCGACGGTTCTGAGGGGAACGGCGCGCACCGCCGCCGCCTCACCGCCCACCTCGACGCCATGCTGGCGCTATGCGAGACGGTCGAGTGTCGCCGCGGTCAGCTACTCGCCTACTTCGGCCAGCCCGCCACCGCATGCGGAAACTGCGACACCTGCCTGTCACCCCCGCAAACGTGGGACGGCACGATCGCCGCGCAGAAGTTGCTCTCCACGGTGTTGCGGCTCGATCGGGAACGTCACCAGCGCTTCGGCGCGGGGCAGGTGATCGACATCCTGCTTGGCAAGACGACGCCCAAGGTCACCCAATTCGGCCACGACTCGCTGACGGTGTTCGGCATCGGCACGGAGCTGCGCGAGAGCGAGTGGCGCGGAGTGGTGCGCCAACTGCTGGCCCAGAGCCTGCTCGCCGTCGAGGGCGACTACGGCACGTTGGTTCTCACCGATTCCAGTGGTGAGGTGCTGAGCCGGCAACGCCAGGTTTTGTTGCGCCGCGAACCCGAACGGCTGGCAACAGCCGCGAAAGTCGCCAAAGCCCGTCGTGCTGCACCAGTCGAGCTTCCCGAGACAGCAGTGCCGGTGTTCGAGCAACTCCGTGCCTGGCGGGCGGTTGCCGCGAAGGAACAGGGCGTACCCGCCTACGTGATCTTCCACGACGCGACCTTGCGCCAGATCGCCACCGAGTCACCCTCGACCCTGGCCGAGCTCGGCACGGTCAGCGGTGTCGGCGAGACCAAGCTAGCGCGCTACGGGCAGCAGATCCTCGACACCCTCGCTGGTTCTGCACCCGGTTCTGCGTCCTGGCACGATCCAACAACTACGGACGCCAGCTAGGCACTGCCGAGTGATCACGATCCTCGCCCTGGCAAACTAGGTGGCGGCGCCCACTCCCATGAAGTTCGATCGACACTCCCCTAACCTGCGCTGTATGAGAACGTGTTGAGGAAGGGGGCTAGTGCCTTTCATACGGTTTACTCTCACAGCTGGGGGAAGTATTTCTGTGAACAACCGACTGTCCCGCTTTGTAGACGACGGCCCACACTCGAGGGCTTTGCCGGGATCAGCGGGGATGGGCGCTGACCCGCGATGTCTTCGGCAGAGTGAGCAGCAGCGGCGGTGCGCAACCTGGTCTCGCTGCGCGATCGACTCGGCACGCGCTTCGTCATCGGCGTCGTGCTCCACAGTGGACGCGAGGGTACGCGGCTCGGCGACCGCATCATCAGCCTCCCGATCAGCGCGCTGTGGGCCTGACGACAAACTCGTAGCGGTCAGACGGTGAAACCGAGGGCTCTCAGCTGCTCCCGACCGTCCTCGGTGATCTTGTCCGGACCCCATGGTGGAATCCATACCCAGTTGATCCGCACATCGTCGACCAGCCCCCCGCCGGGGCCGCCGGTCAGCGCGGCACGGGTCTGGTCCTCG
>JALYZB010000367.1 GCA_030945945.1 Actinomycetota bacterium
CGGACCGGCGGTCACCGTCGTGTCCGCCGCGGCGATCGCCTGAAACGCCCAGGCGCGGTGAAAGACGGTGAGACGGTCCGGCGGCCGGTCCCGCTCAGGGCAACGCGCGCGGCGATGCCGACCGCGCTGCCGATCTGACGCGCCATCTGCAGCACCGCGTCGCCCGGTCGGCGGCCAGCGTGCTGGCGGCGGCGAACAGCGGCGCCTGGATCAGCCCAGCGCCGGTCCTGGCCTCGTTCCGCGGGCCAGCTCTCGCCGGTTGCGCGGGGGCGCGGTACGGCGGGGCACGACGTTGTCCGTAGTTCGCTGACCGAACTGGCATGACGCGGTACCGGAGCACAAGAGTTCAATCACCGAACTTAGACTGGTAGACTTGCTGAGATGGCTCTTCCCCATGACTACGCCGGACAGCGCTGCTCGGTCGCCCGCGCGCTGGAGATCGTCGGCGAGCGCTGGACGCTGCTGATCGTCCGGGACGCCTTCTATGGCCTGCGCCGGTTCGGAGACTTCGCCCTGCATCTGGAGATTCCCCGCGCGGTGCTGACCAGCCGTCTGAAGACGCTGGTCGACGAGGGCGTGATGGAGCGCGTTCGCGGTCCTGGCGCCCGCGACGAGTACGCCCTGACCGAGAAGGGCGAGCGGCTGTGGCCCGTGGTGCGCGAGCTGATGCACTGGGGCGATGACCACTACTCGCCCGACGGCCCGCGGCGGATCTTTCGCCACAGCCAGGACGGCGGTCTGATCGGCGCCGGCGGACGCTGCGCGACATGCGGGACGCTGATCGCCGCGGCGGACACGACGGTGACCGCCGGTCCGGGCTTTGAGCCCGGCGCGCCCGCCACGGAGCCGGCGCTGCTCGGGTTTCAGACCGAGCGTCGTCTGCTCGAGCCGGCTCGGCCGGCCTGATGTACCGCACGGTCGTCCATGACGGCGGCCCGGACCAGGTCGCGATCGAGGAGCCGCTGGAGATCCGCGTCGACGGCGCGCCGCTGGCGGTGACGATGCGCACTCCGGGCCATGACGAGGAGCTCGCGCTCGGCTTCCTGTACGGCGAGGGGCTGATCTACGGGCCGCATCCGGCCGGGCTGACCGACGACCTCGCCGCCAACACGATTGACGTGATCGGGCCGCTGCTCCGCGATCCGGGCGCGCGGAGCTTCTACACGAGCTCGTCGTGCGGAGTCTGCGGCAAGGGCGCACTGGAGGAGGTCGCCGTGGCCAGCCGGCCGCTCCCGGACGGCCCAGTGATCGCGCGCGCGCTGGCCGCCGCCCTCCCCGAGCGGCTCGAGCAGCCTGGCTTTGCGCACACCGGAGGGCTGCACGCCACCGGGCTGTTCTCGGCCGCCGGGGAACTGCTGTGCACGCGCGAGGACGTCGGACGCCACAACGCCATGGACAAGGTCATCGGCCATGCTCTGCGCGAAGGCGGACTGCCGCTGCACGGTCACGTCCTGTGCGTGAGCGGCCGGCTTTCCTTCGAGCTCGTTCAGAAGGCGGCGGTGGCGGGCGCGCCGATCCTCGTCGGCGTCGGTGCGCCGAGCTCGCTGGCCGTCGAGTTGGCCGCCGATCGCGGCCTGACCCTATGCGGTTTCGCGCGCCGGGGCTCGGTCAACGTCTACACGCGACCGGACCGGATCGGCGGCTGACGCCGCTCAGCCGGGTGCGGCCGCCAGCCGGGCCAGCTCGGTGAGCTCGTCAGCCGAGGACCAGGCCCCGACCGACGCCCGCAGGTAGCTGTGCGACGGGATGCTGCGGACGACGAAACCGGCCGCCCTCAGGCGGCTGACCTCGGCATCGGGATCGTCGGCGTGCCAGGAGACCAGCGTGGTGCGATCGCGCGGACCGACCTCGAGTCCGCGCTCGGCCAGCTCGGCGGCCAGTCCGGCGGCGAGATCAGCCGCGCGCGCATGCACCCACTCCCAGCCGGCCTGCTCAAGCACGGCCAGCGAGGCCAGCGCCCAGACGCTGCGCAGACCGGACGGGAAGCCGAGGTCCAGGCGCTTGGCGGTCTCGGCCGGGCCCGAGTGCAGCGCATCCCCGGGATCGGCCAGCGAGCCGTATCCCGGCCAGGGGACGGTGAGCGTGTCCAGAGCCTCCGACGCGACGTACAGACAGCCGCTGCCCTCGGGCCCCGAGAGCCACTTCTGGCCCGAAGCCGCGTAGTAGGTGCAGCCCAGCGCGGCCACATCGACCGGGACCGCGCCGATCCCCTGGGCGGCGTCGAGCAGGAACGGGACCCTGGTCGCGCGCAGCGCCGCGTCATCGATGACCCGTCCACTCACCCAGGACACGTGTGAGGTGGCGACCAGGCGGGTCGCCGGGGTGACGGCCGCGGCCAGCTCGGCGAACGGCGCCACCCGCACAATGATCCCGTGCCGGCGCTGGGCCCGCGCGAGCGGAGCCAGCAACCCGGGATGCTCTTCGTCACTGGTGAGGATCTCCTCGCCGGCGTGCAGTTCCAGGCCGGCGATCACCGTGTTGACGCCGTCCGTGGTCGAGCCGGTCAGCGCCACCGACTCGGGCGCGCAGTGCAGCACAGCCGCGTAGCCGGCGCGCAGTCGCGCGGCCAGATCCATGATGCCCTCGGAGTACGCCTTGCCGGCGCGCCCACCGGTCACCTCGGCCTCAATGCGTTGCTTGACCGCTTCGGCAGCGCGCCGCGACAGTGGGCCCTCGGTGCCGGCGTTCAGATAGGAGACGCGATCCAGGACGGGGAACTCGGCGCGAAACCGGGCGGCGTCGGTCATCGGCGCGTCCTCCGTCAGCCGATCGACAGGCCGGCCTTGCGGCACTCGGTGCTCAGCGCCCGCGCGGAGGCGCCGATGCTGCCGCCGGGCGCGTTGACCCCTGCGCACAGAGCCCGCGCGGCGCCGCCACAGCGGTTGATCGTCTCGCCCCCGGTCGAGTAGGCGAGACCGACCGAGATGCAGCCGTGGCTGGACTGCCGTTCGCCGCTACCCAGCGCGATCGCCAGCACCACCACGAGCGCAGCGACCACAGCCAGCACCCCGGACGCCATCACCTTCTCGCGCGTGCGCAGGATGTATGGCGTGCGAACGGCCTGTCCATGCCCAGTCGGCAGGATGAGCATCAGCCGAGTGTAAGCGTCCCCAAAGGGCGGCCGCTCAGGGCTCGCGCACGAGCAGCCCGGGGGTCAGCTCAGCCGGCCGGGTGTGGCCGGTCAACCCGATCGTGAGGTCGAGCTCGGCGAGCAGCCCGCGCAATCGCCCCATCGACCTGGCGACCGCCGTGGTTGGAGACGATCACTGCGTCCATCCCGTGCTCGCGGGCGGCGCGCGCATCGTCGGGGTGCAGGATGCCCTTCAGGGCCATCGGCAGGGTGGTGCGCGAGCGCAGGAACTCGAGGTCTGCCCAGGTGAGCTTAGGGTTGGAGAACTGCATCACGAACTGGCCGACCGCCGCCTGCGGATCCTCCTCGGGCGAACGCTCCAGCAGCCCGCGAAAGACCGGATCCGACACGTAGTTGGCGGTCCCGATTCCCTCAAGGACGGGCTGCCGGGCCGCCTGCAGGTCGCGAGGTTTCCAGCCCGGCACGACCGTGTCCACGGTGACGATCACCGCCTCGTAACCCGCCGCCTCGGCCCGCGACACGAGGCTGGCGGCAAGCCTGCGGTCGCTCGGCCAGTTGAGCTGAAACCACTTCGGGCCGCCGCCCTGGGCGGCGATCGCCTCCAACGGGTGCGAGGAGACGGTGCTGACGACCATCGGCAGCCCGACCGAACCGGCGGCCCGGGCGAGCGCGAGCTCGCCGTCGGCATGGACGCGCATCGTGTCCTCGCTGCCGGCGGCGCCGAACACGTAGTCGGCTTCGCGAGGCCCGATCTGGGCACGGGCCGCCTCGGCCAGGGCGGCGATCGCCACCGGCTGCGGCGGGGTCTCGCCCGCCATCCCCCGCAGGAAGATCTCCGCCTGGTAGGAGGCGAAAGGCGGGCCGAAGGCGGGCGGTTCGCTCACTCGTGCTCTTGGAGCTCGCGCTTGAGGACCTTGCCGGTCGGGTTGCGTGGCAGCTCTGAGATGAACACGACCTCGCGCGGAACCTTGTAATTGGCCAGGTTGTTCTTGACGTAGGCCTTGGCCTGGTCCGCGGTCAGCTTCTGGCCCTTGCGAACAACCACGAACGCCTTCAGACGCTGACCGAACCTGTCGTCCTCGACGCCGATCGCGGCGACCTCTTCGATCGCCTGGTGCCCGGCGAGCAGCGCTTCGATCTCGGCGGGAAAGACGTTCTCGCCCCCGGACACGATCATCTCGTCGTCGCGACCGTCGATGAAGAGCCGATCGTCGTCGTCGAAGTGTCCGACGTCGCCCGAGGACATCAGACCCCGGATCTGCTCCTTGGTCTCGCCGCCGGTATAGCCCTCGAACTGCGCCGCGTTGCCGACGAAGATCCGCCCGGTCCTGCCGGAGGGGACCTCGTTGCCGTGGTCGTCGAGGATCTTGACGATCGACCCGCGCACGACCCCGCCGACCGTGCCGGGCTCGAGCTTGAGGTCAGTCGGCGTGGCGATCGTCGCGTAGGCGATCTCGGTCGATCCGTACAGGTTGTAGACCACCGCCCCGAACGCTTTCAGCGCCCGCCTGACCAGCTCAGGCCCAACCGCCGAGCCGCTGACGAAGATGATCCGCAGGGCCGACGTGTCGGCCGCCTTGAGCTTGTCCTCGCCGAGATCGAGGATTCGCTGCAGCATCACCGGCACCACCACCATCGCCGACGCCCGGTTCTCCTCCACGCTGTGGAGGGTCATCTCGGGATCAAAACGCCGGCGCATAACCAGCGTGGAACCGAGGCCCAAACCGAGCGCCATCATCGCGAAGCCAAGCGCGTGGAACATCGGCGCGCACAGCTCAGTGGTCTCGCGGGCCCGGAAGGGCACCTTGCCGAGCAGGCCACCGATCATCGATAAGGACTTAGGCTCCGAGCGCGGGGCACCTTTCGGCGTGCCCGTCGTGCCGCTGGTGAGGATCACGATCTTGGGCCCGACGCCGGGTTTGGGTGGCGGAGCTGTCGAGTGCGCGAGGATCAGAGCCTCGAGCGTGTCCTCGTCGTCGGTCTCGTCGTCATCGATCCACGCGCGCCAGCGGCCGCGGGGCGGCTCCACGCCCTCGAGCACCTCTGCGTACTCGTCGTCGCAGACGAGCAGGTCGGTGCCCTCACGGCCGGTCACCTCGCGGATCTGCGGACCGGCGAAGGAGGTGTTGAGCAGGATGATGCGTGCGCCGCACTTGGCCGCGGCGAATATCGCGTCGAGAAAGCCACGGTGGTTGCGGACCAGGATGGCCACGCCGTCCCCGGCCTTCAGACCCTGCTCACGCCAGGCGTTGGCCAGCGCGTTGGAGCGCAGGTCCAGCTCGCGGTAGGTGATCTCCCCCCGTTCGTCACGGATCGCCACCTGATCGCCGTGGCGGATCGCGCCGATCGTCACCGCGCCGGCCAGGAGGCCGTAGCGCTCGAAGGCGAGGAGCATCCTCGCGATGCGGTGGGGCAGCACGGGGCGCACGAGGCCGCTGCGGATGCACAGGGCGATGTAGTAGGCCTCGTCTCCGAAGCGCTCGGCCAGCTTCGTGCCGCCGCCCAGCAGCCCCTTGAGGTCCACAGCTACGATGCTCTCCTCCTCACGGCCGATCGCAGCCTATGCGATCGCCGCCGGCCGTGTCACACCGCCGGCCGAGCGAACCGGGCAGGCGTGTTCATGAGGTCAGGACCGACCGCGCCCCGGCGAGCTTGACCGCGCGCGACAGCGACGCGACGTCGTAGGCGTCCTGGTATCGGTGACCGTTGATGAAGAAGCTCGGCGTGCCCGACACACCGCTGAGATCTGCAGACTCGACGTCCTGCGCAATCCGGTCGGTGCCCGAGCGCTTGCGCAGGTCAGCCGTGAAGCGGTCATGGTCCAGCCCGAGCGCGTCGGCCTCGGCGAGCAGGTCGCGCACAGTCAGGCGATCCTGATGGGACAGCAGTGCGTCGTGCATGTCCCAGAACCGGCCCTGGGCCGCCGCGGCCTCGGCCGCTTCGGCGGCGAGTTGGGCGTGCGGGTGGACGTCGTTGAGCGGGAGGTGGCGCCACACGTAGCGGACCTCGCCGAAGTCGCGCAGGACCTCGCGGATCGCCGTCTCGGCCTGGCCGCAGAACGGGCACTCGAGGTCCCCGTACTCGAGCAGGGTCACCCGTGCGTCCTGCGGGCCGCGGATGTGGTCACGCGCGGGGTCGACCGCAACGGCGAGATCGACGATCACCGAGGAGCTGCCGACGATCGCGCGCAACCGCATCCCGCGCGGGAGCTTGCGCGTCAGCCGCAGCACGATCGCCGACACCAGCGGGCCGCCGAGCAGGGTGCTGAGGATGCCCAGCTTGGCCTGCGCCAGCTGCGGTCCAGTGAAGGCCAGGGTGGCGATCAGCAGCGAGACCGTGAAGCCGATGCCGGCGATCGCGGCCCCGCCGAGCACCGAGCCCCATCCGACCGGCGGCAGGACGCGTCCCCGGGTGCCGCGCCCGACCAGGACGCTTGCCAGCGAGATCCCCAGCGGCTTGCCGAGCAGGTATGCGGCGATGATCCCGAGCGTGATCGGCGAGCCGTAGGCGCTGGACAGAAAGCTTGAGTTGAGCACGATTCCGGCGTTGGCCAGCGCGAACAGGGGGACGATCACGAAGCTCGTGATCGGGTGATAGATCTGCTGGTAGCGCTCGTTGGGCGAGATCGCCGAGCTCAGTCCGGCCCGCGCCGAGCGTGCGAACCCCGAGGTCGGCTGCTCGCGAAAGACGCGGAACAGATCGGTGGCGCGCTCGAGGTCGGCCCGGTTGGCGGGGTAGGCGATCGTCAGCAGTCCCATGATCAAACCGATGACCACGGGGTCGACCCCCGAGCGCTGCAGCGCGACCCAGGCGACGACGCCGAAGAAGGCGTAGAGCAGGCCGATCCGGATGCGGGCCGAGCGCATCACAAGCAGGACGGCCAGCGCCCCGCCGGCCACCGCGACCGCGCTCACGTCAAGGGCGGTGGTGAACACGATCGTGATCACCACCAGCGCCACCAGGTCATCGACGACGGCGACGGTGAGGATGAACGCGCGCAGGTTGTCGGGAAAGCGCCGGCCGACGAGCGCGAGCATGCCCAGCGCGAACGCGGTATCGGTTGACATCGCCGCCCCCCAGCCTCCGCGCGCGCCCCCGCCGGCGATGATCAGGAAGATGAGGACCGGGACGAGCATCCCCCCGATGCCGGCCACCATCGGCAGCAGCAGCCGGCGACGGTCGCGCAACTCCCCGAGGTCGAACTCGCGCCGGGCCTCGAGGCCGGTCACGAAGAAGAAGAAGGTCATCAGACCGTCGTTGACCCAGTGGCGCAGGTCCTGGGTGATGCCTGAGCCGCCGATCCGGATCGATAGCGGCGTGCTCCAGACGCGCCCGTAGGAGCCAGCGTCGAGGTTGATCCACAGCAGCGCGACGACCGCGCCCGCGGAGAGGATCGCCGCGCTGCCGGACTGCGTGCGCATGAAATCGCGCAGCGGCGCCTCGAGGTTGCGCGCCCACGCCGTGCGCCCGGCCAGAGGGCGGCCCTCGTCAACCACCTCGGCCGGCTGCGGGAGGTCTGAGGGGATCTCGGCGGTGGACAACCTACGCCTCAGGTTAGAACCCCTCGCAAAGCGGCGAAAGCCCCGTGGGGACACCACTTCGCACCGCCCCGCTAAGATTGGCGAAGCTATTTCCGAACATCGTGTGCGTCAAAACTCCGAGGAGTCCTGCCATGCCCGCCACTGAACCGTTCATCTTCGACGCGATCCGGACCCCGCGGGGGAAGGGCAAGGTCAACGGCTCACTGCACGCCACCAAGCCGGTCGATCTGGTCGTGGGGCTCATGCACGAGATGCTCGGCCGCAACCCGAACTTGGATCCCCACCGCGTCGACGACGTCGTGCTCGGCTGCGTCTCGCCGATCGGCGACCAGGGGGGCGACATCGCCAAGACGGCCGCGATCAAGGCTGGGCTGCCGGACACCGTCTCCGGAGTCCAGCTCAACCGCTTCTGTGCCTCGGGCCTGGAGGCCGTGAACATCGCCGCTCAGAAGGTCGCCTCCGGCTGGGAGGACCTCGTCCTCTGCGGCGGCGTCGAGTCGATGTCGCGCGTGCCGATGGGCTCTGACGGCGGCGCCTGGGCGATGGACCCGGAGACCAACTACGACACCTCGTTCGTGCCTCAGGGGATCGGGGCTGACCTGATCGCCACCGTCGAGGAGTTCAGCCGCGCCGACGTCGACGCCTACGCCGCGCGTTCGCAGGAGCGTGCCGCCGCCGCGCAAGCCGCCGGTCGCTTTGACAATTCGGTGATTCCGGTGCTCGACATCAACCACCAGATCGTGCTTGACCGTGACGAGTTCATCCGCCCCGGCACGACGGTAGACACGCTGGGCGGCCTGAAGCCCTCCTTCCAGGCGATGGGCGAGATGGGCGGCTTTGACGCCGTGGCGCTGCAGAAGTACCACTGGATCGAGAAGATCAACCACGTCCACACGCCCGGCAACTCGTCGGGCATCGTCGACGGGGCGGCGCTGGTGGCGATCGGCAACGAGCAGACCGGCGCCGACCTCGGCCTGCGGGCGCGAGCCAAGATCCTTGCCACCGCCGTCTCGGGCGCGGACCCGACGATCATGCTCACCGGCCCTGCCCCGGCCTCGAAGAAGGCTCTGGCCAAGGCCGGGCTGACCGTCGAGGACCTGGACTTGGTCGAGATCAACGAGGCCTTCGCGGCCGTCGTGCTTCGGTTCGTGCGCGATATGGAGCTGGACATCGAGAAGGTCAACGTCAACGGCGGCGCGATCGCCATGGGCCATCCGCTCGGCGCCACCGGGGCGATGATCATCGGCACGCTGGTGGACGAGCTCGAGCGCCAGGACAAGCGCTACGGCCTGGCCACACTGTGCGTCGGCGGCGGCATGGGTATCGCCACGGTCATCGAGCGCGTCTGACGCGCTGCGTCCGCCCGACCGCGACTTCAACGAAACGAGAGAGAACCGGATGAGCGAGAGCACAATCCGCTGGGACAAGGACGATGACGGCGTCGTCATCCTCACCCTCGACGACCCCAACCAGTCGGCCAACACGATGAACGCGGCCTACGGCGCGTCGATCACCGCCGTTGTCGACCGCCTCGAGGCCGAGAAGGACGAGATCACCGGCGTGATCATCGCCTCGGCCAAGAAGACATTCTTCGCCGGCGGTGATCTCAACGACCTCAAGACCGTCACCGCGGAGACGGCGCAGGAGTTCGCGGGCTGGGTGCGCGAGAACAAGGCCGTTCTGCGGCGCCTGGAGACGCTCGGCAAGCCGGTCGTGGCCGCGATCAACGGCGCGGCGCTCGGCGGCGGGCTGGAGATCTGCCTCGCCTGTCATCACCGTGTCGCGGTCGACGACGCCAAGGTGCAGCTCGGCTTCCCCGAGGTTCAGCTCGGCCTGCTCCCGGGCGCCGGCGGCGTGGTGCGTACGGTACGGATGTTCGGCATCGTCAACGCGCTCATGCAGCTGCTGCTCCAGGGTCAGCGCATCCGTCCCCGCCAGGCGCTGGAGATGGGGCTCGTCGACGAGCTGGTCGCGACCCGCGAGGATCTGATCCCCGCGGCCAAGAAGTGGATCGCCGCCAATCCCGAGGCGCGGCAGCCCTGGGACGCAGACCGCAAATACAAGATCCCGGGCGGCACCCCGTCGACCCCGTCCCTGGCCCAGAACCTGCCCGCGTTCCCGGCCAACCTGCGCAAGCAGATCAAGGGCGCCAACTACCCCGCGCCGGTGCACATCATGTCGGCCGCGGTCGAGGGCGCCCAGGTCGACGTCGACACCGCGTTGGAGATCGAGGGTCGCTACTTCGTGGACCTGGCGGCCGGCCAGGTGTCCAAGAACATGATCCAGGCGTTCTTCTTCGATCTGCAGCGGGCCACCGGCCGCCGCGGGCGCCCCGAGGAGATCGAGACCTTCGCGCCCGCCAAGATGGTCGTGCTCGGCGCCGGCATGATGGGCGCCGCGATCGCCTATGTGTCGGCCAAGGCGGGCATCGAGGTCGTGCTCAAGGACGTCGATCAGGCCGCCGCGGACCGGGGCAAGGCCTACTCGGAGAAGCTCGTGGCCAAGGCCGTGCAGCGTGGCCGCTCGAGCCAGGAGGATGGTGACGCCCTGCTGGCCCGGATCACCGCGAGCACCGACCCCGCGGCTGCGGCTGGTGCCGATCTCGTGATCGAAGCGGTGTTCGAGGACCCGAAGGTCAAGGCGCAGGTATTCGCCGAGATCGAGCCCCATCTCGCTCCCGACGCGCTGCTGGGCTCCAACACCTCGACGCTGCCGATCACGTCCCTGGCCGAGGGGGTGTCGCGCCCGACCGACTTCATCGGGCTGCACTTCTTCAGCCCGGTGGACAAGATGCCCCTGCTGGAGATCATCAAGGGCGAGCAGACCTCCGAGGAGGCCCTGTACCGAGCCCTGGACGTGGCCAAGCTGATCAAGAAGACGCCGATCGTGGTCAACGACAGCCGCGGCTTCTTCACCTCGCGGGTGATCGGCACCTTCATCAACGAGGGCATCGCGATGCTCACCGAGGGTGTCCCCGCCCCGAGCATCGAGCAGGCCTCCTCGCAGGCCGGTTACCCCGTGCCCGTGCTGCAGCTCTCCGATGAGCTGAACCTCAAGCTGATGCGCAAGATCCGTGTCGCGGCCCAGAACGCCGCCGAGGGCACCTCCAGCGGCTGGGACTCGCACCCGTCCGAGCAGGTCATCGACCGGATGCTCGACGAGTTCGACCGCCCGGGCCGCCTGGAGGGCAACGGCTTCTATGAGTACGCCGAGGGCAAGCGCACCGGGCTGTGGGCGGGCCTGCGCGATGCCTTCCCGTCCATCGCGGACCCGTCGGCGCTCGATCTCTCAGACCTCGAGGAGCGGATGCTGGTGATCGAGGCGCTGGAGACCGTCAAGTGCCTGGACGAGGGCGTGATCGAGAGCGTCGCCGACGCCAACGTCGGCTCGATCATGGGCATCGGCTTCCCCGGCTGGACCGGCGGGGTGCTGCAGTACATCAACGGATACGCCGGCGGACTGCCCGGCTTCGTCGCCCGCGCCCGCGAGCTCGCCGAGCGCTACGGCGAGCGCTTTGAGCCGCCTTCGTCTCTGGTCGAGAAGGCCGAGCGGGGCGAGACCTACTCCGACGACGGGCGCTCGTCACCTCGTAGTCACCGGGCTCCGGCTGGCTCGGGTTCTCGTCACCGCGCCGAGAGCCCGAGCGCCGTGGCCAGCGCCGTCCACTCCCGTTTCGGGACAGCGGAGACGCCGACGGTCTGCAGGCAGACGTGATCGGCCCCGGCGTCCAGGTGCTCCTGGGCGGCGGCGGCGATCTGCTCCGCGCTGCCGTGCGGGACGATTGTGTCGATCAGCCGGTCCGAGCCGCCGTCGACGATGTCCTGCTCGGTGAAGCCGAAGCGCAGCAGGTTGTTGGTGTAATTCTGCAGCCCGAGGTACATCGCGGCGTACCTGCGCGCTGTCGCGCGACCCCGCGCCGGGTCGCTGTCGACCACGCAGGCCAGCTCGGGCGCGAGCAGCGCGTTGGTTCCGAGCCGCTCGCGGGCAAATCGCGTGTGGTCAGGCGGGGTGAAGTAGGGGTGGGTTCCGGCGCTGCGCTCGCGCGAGAGGTCGAGCATCTTCGGACCCAGTGCGGCCAGGCAGCGGTCCTGCGCGGACAGCTCGGGCCGGGCGGCGTCCAGGCCATCGAGGAACTCGCGCATCGTCGCCAGCGGCCGCGTGTAGTCACTGGTCGCCTCAGGGTGCCCGATGCCGATCCCGAGCATGAAGCGACCCGGGTGCTCGGCGACCAGCTGGGCGGTCTCGGCACCCACCAGCTCAGCCGGATCGGACCAGACGTTGACGATCCCGGTGGCGACGGCCAGGCGCTCGGTCGCGACCAGCAACGGGGTCACCGCGGAGGGGCGCGGAGATCCGCCCAGCCACAGCGTCCCGTAGCCAAGACGCTCGGCCAGCGCCGCGGCGACGCCGGCGTTCTCCTGACCCAACGCCGAGTACGAGGTCCACAGGCCAAAGCGGCCGAGTTCGATGCTCATCGGGGTTCCCTTTCGTCGCCGGCGATTGTCTTGATCCTAGGACCCCGTTTCGCGCTAGGTGCCGTCGTCGCCGTCGACGCTGCGATCGCGGCCGGCCTGCTTGGCGGCGTACAGGCCACGATCGGCCCGGCTGAGCAGCTTGCCAGGATCGAGGCTACCGTCGGCGTTGGTGGCCACCCCGATCGAGACGGTGAGCGGCTCGGGAATGATGTCGGCCATCTCGCGGACGGTGTCCGCCCGCAGGCGCTCGGCCGCCCGCAACGCGCCCTCACGATCGGTGCCGGGCAATACGACACAGAATTCCTCGCCGCCGAGCCGCATCGGCACATCCTGCTCGCGCGAGAGCTTGCGCAGCAGCTCGCCGAAGCGGGCCAGCACCCGGTCACCGACATCGTGGCCGTAGCGATCGTTGATGCGCTTGAAGTGATCGAGGTCGCAGACGAGCAGGGCGGCGTCCGGGTGCTCGCTGAGCAGGTCGGTCAACCCCCTGCGGTTGCGCACCCCCGTGAGCGGATCGTGGCTGGCCAGGTGGGTGAGCTGGTCACGATGCTCGACCGCGTTCTGGGCCGCCGTCACCTGATCGACCAGCAGCCGGACCGCGCGGCGGCGCTCGTCGGTGGGCAGCAGCCGGTCGATCGGGTCCTCGATCACCACCAGTCCGCGTAGGCCACCCCCGTCGCCACGCGAGGGGACGATCAGGCAGTGGTCGCTCCACGCCGACAACCCGCGCCCGTTGCGCCGCGAGCGCCCATCGGCGGCGCCGTCGCCGAACACCGCTGCCGCGTCGAGCAGCCAACACCCCGCGTGCTCATGGCCGGCGGCAAGCACGGCCTCCAGATCGGCGCTGACGAGCGTCTGCGCCGTCCCCCGGTTGCCCTCCCAGCCTCGCGTGGCCGACAGGGTCAGCGTGCCCCCGTCGCCGAGCGCGTAGGCCATGATCCGCTCGAAGCCGAGCTGGGGCACGACGATGTCGCAGGCGGTCTCCAGCAGAACAGCGGTCGTGGCGCAGCTCCCCAGCGCCGGCGAGGCGCCGAGCAGCTGAGCGAGCATCCGCCCGTTCTCGATCGCGCGCTCGTTGCGCCGGGCGGCGTACAGGCCCTGCTCGGCGTGCGAGCAGATCGCGCGCACGAGTCTCAGGTCATCGTCGGTCGGCCGCTGGCCGCTGGCGGGCTGGTCCATGGACAGGAAGCCGAGCGGGACACCCCCGGGCTCGCGTAGGAAGATGATCAGGCCATCGTCGGGCTGCCAGGCGTCGGGGTCGTCGCGGCGCGGAAGGTCGGGCATGAAGACGTCGTCAACGCCCTCGAAGAACGTGGAGTTCTCGTCCAGGAAGAAGACGCCGGGCAGCCGCTGGCGCTCGCACGAGAACAGGCGGTTCCAGGTCTCGCTCGGCGCGCACGTCCCCGCCAACGCCCGCCGAGCCTCCTCGGATCCCAGCGCGAGCACCACTGCGTAGTCATCCCACTCCGGGCGGTAGATGTTAACCACCACAGCCGAGTAGCCGGCCAGATCCCGCATCATCTCGGCGACCGTGGTGAGGATCATCGCCGGCGCGTCCTCTCCCGCCGAGCGCGTCAGCCCGAGCAGGGCTTCGAGCGGCGTCGCGGTCTCGGGGACCTCCGATCGCAGGGGAACCACCATGGGCTCGTGCATCGGCCCGGCGCGACGCTCACGCGAGCAATTCGGCGGCGAGTCATACAGATGCTGGACACCGGTGCACGGGCCCGACACACCCGGCTGCGCTCAGGCGGCCAGAGCGCCGCGCGCCGGCCCCTGCAATGGACGCCCGTAGATCGTCCCCACGTACAACTGCACCAGCGGCTCGATCAGCGCGTCGGCGTTCACGAGCGTGGCGTGGTGGCCAGTCATGGCGATATGAAAGGAACGCTCCGCCCCCCACGCCAGCGACGCGGCGAGCGCCTCGGCCGGGGCACCTCCGGGCGCCAGCCCAGCCGCCCGGTCGGCCTTGATCAGGGAGGCCAGCTCGGCGGTCATCGCGTCGATGACCGCGAACCACACTCGGCGCAGCGCCGGCACGGCGGGCCATTCCTCGATCGTGGCCACCAGCAGCGGGCGATACCGGGCGCCGATGCGCATCCAGTTGCCCAGGCCCTCGCGGAACGCCTCCTCGACGGGTCGCTCACCGCGGCTGCGAATCGGCTCCAGGCCCTCGGAGACCTCGGCCGCGATCGCGCGCAGCAGCTTGAGCAGGACGTCCTCTTTGGAGCTGAAGTGCTCGTAGAAGCTCGTGCGCCCGACGTCGGCCGCGGCGAGGATCTGCGCGACGCTCATCTCCGACAGTGAGGTGTGTTCGAGCAGCTCGGTGGTGGCGCGCAGAACCGCCTCGTAGGTCTTGGGGCGCCGGCCCCGCCTGCGCGCTCGGGCCCTGCTGTGCTCGGTGCCGGGATGGCCGGCGTCGGCAGTGGGGGCGGACATGACTGCCGCTTAGCGTACAGCGTGTTCGGAATTGTCTTGGTCAGACGCCCAGCGAGCGCCCGATGATCTCCTTCATGATCTCGGTCGTCCCGCCGTAGATCCGGGTCACGCGGGCGTCCAGGAAGGCGCGCGCGATCGGGTATTCGAGCATGTAGCCATAGCCGCCGTGCAGCTGCACGCAGCGGTCGATGACCCGGCCCTGCAGCTCGGTCGCCCACCACTTGGCCATCGCCGCGTCCTCGGCGGTCAGCTCTGCGGCGTTGAGCGCGAGCACCGCCTGGTCGCAGAACACGCCGGCCAGCTCGATCTCGGTGGCCATCTCGGCCAGCGCGAAGCGGGAGTTCTGAAAGGCGCCGATCGGCTGACCGAAGGCCCGGCGGTGACGCACGTAGTCGATCGTCCAGCCGAGCGCCGCCCGCGACGCGGCCACACCGGCGATCGCGATCGAGAGCCGTTCCTGGGCGAGGTTGGCGGTCAGCTGCCTGAACCCCTGGCCCTCCTCGCCGACCAGGTTCGCCACCGGCACCCGGACGTCGGTGAAGAACAGCTCGGCCGTGTCCTGGGCGTGCATCCCGATCTTCTCCAGGTTGCGCCCGCGCTCAAACCCGTCCATACCCCGCTCGATGATCAACAGCGACATGCCGCGGTGGCGCTCTGACGGGTCGGTCTTGACCGCCGTGATCACGAGGTCGGCGTTGATGCCGTTGGTGATAAAGGTCTTGGACCCGTTGACGATGTAATCGTCCCCGTCGCGGATCGCGCTCGTCCGCATTCCGGCCAGGTCAGAGCCGATCTCGGGCTCGGTCATCGCGACCGCGGTGATCAGTGACCCGTCCGCCACCCCCGGCAGCCAGCGCTCCTGCTGCTCGGGGTTGCACAGATCGGTGAAGTAGGGCAGACAGATGTCGTTGTGCAGCGTGATGCCCAGGCCGCTGCCGGCCACGCCCGCCATCAGCAGCTCCTCGCCGATGATCTGGTTGAAGCGAAAGTCATCGACCCCGAGGCCGCCGAAGCGCTCGGGCACCTGCATGGCGAGCATCCCCTTGGCCGCCGCCTTGGCGAACAGCTCGCGAGGAACCCTCTGCTCACGCTCCCAGTCCAGGTGGTGCGGGACGATCTCCTCGGCCACGAACCGGGCCACGGATTCGCGGAAGTCGACGTGCTCGGAGTCGAACAGGGTGCGCTTCATCGCGGCGCCATCCGCAGCGCGCCGTCGAGGCGAATGACCTCGCCGTTGAGCATCTCGTTCTCGACAATCGCGACCACGAGCGCACCGTACTCGGCCGGGTCCCCGAGCCGGGCGGGATGGGGCACCGAGGCGCTGAGCGAAGCGCGCGTCGGCTCGGGCAGCGAACCCAGCAGCGGCGTGTCGAAGATGCCCGGCGCGATCGTCACGCAGCGGATCAGGCTCTCCGCCAGGTCGCGCGCGATCGGCAGTGTCATGCCGACGATCCCACCCTTGGAGGCGGCGTAGGCCGCCTGTCCGATCTGGCCGTCGTAAGCGGCGATCGACGCGGTGTTGACGATCACCCCGCGACCGCCGTCCAGCGGCTCGGTGCGGGCGATCTGCGCCGCGGCGAGCCGGATCACGTTGAAAGTGCCGATCAGATTGATCTCGATCGTCGTTATGAAGGCCTCCAGGGCCGTCGCCTCACCCTTGCGCAGCACCCGCGACGGGGGTCCAATCCCGGCACAGTTGACCACGATCCGCAGCGGGCCCAGCCCGGCCGCGGCCGCGACCGCCGCGCCGACGGCATCCGCGTCTCGCACGTCGGCGGCGACGAACACGTCGCCCGCCGATTCGGCCCGCTCCCGGGCGTCGGGAAGGTCGGCTACCACCACCGTGGCGCCGCGGTCCCGCAGCGCTCGTGCGGTCGCGCGCCCGAGTCCCGACGCGCCGCCGCTGACCAGCGCCACCGCGCCTTCAGGCCTCATACCGCTCCCGCCGTCATCTCGGGCAATCTAATGCACCTGGTGATCGGCTCCCGCCCCGGTCTGCGCGTAGGATGGGCGTTGCCGTGCCGCGCCTGGATCCATTGTCGCTGGGACAGCACCTGGATGCGCTCTACCGCGCCGCGTGGGCCCTGTGCGGATCCCGCGAGGACGCCGAGGACCTCGTCCAGGACACGCTGACCCGAGTGCTGGCCCGGCCGCGCACCGTGCAGACCGGCGGCGACCGCGCCTATCTGATGAGTGCGCTGCGCAACACGTTCGCCTCCTGGCTGCGCACTCGCTCGCGCCGGCCCCGGACGGTCCCCGAGCCTGACGGCTTTGAGGCGGCGGATCCTCACAGCGGCCGCGCTCCCGAGCTGGCGACCGAGATCGGCGAGCTGTTCGCCGCCGTGGCCGCGCTGCCCGAGGACTTCCGGCTCGCGCTGGCCGCGGTCGACATGCTCGGGCTCAGCTACGGGGAAGCCGCTGCCGCGCTGGGCACCAGCGAGGCGACGATCACCACACGGATCTACCGTGCCCGGCGTCGTGTCGCGGCCCAACTCGCCGACACGGGGGCCCCCGATCACGCGCGGGAAGGATCCGGGCCCGACCGGAGTCTTCGCTCATGAGCGAACCCATGCACGATCACCGCGACTTCCCCGAGGCCGAGTTGGCACGTGTAGCCGACGGATCGCTGGCGCCCGAACGCGAGGTCCAGCTGCGCCGCGAGATCGCCGCCGATCCGGAGCTCAGCGCCGCGTTGGCACACCAGGAACGGGCCGTCGCGCTGCTGCGTGCGGTCGATGTCTCCGCCCCGGCCGCGCTGCGCGGCGCGGTCGCCGAGCAGCTGCGCG
>JALYZB010000385.1 GCA_030945945.1 Actinomycetota bacterium
ACCGAGCATCCGGGTCTGCTTGGCCAGGCCGATGACGAGCAGCTCGCGGGCCCGGTAGACCCCCTGGCGAACGAGCTCCTGCATCGCCGGTACCGTTCGGTACAGGGTGCGCTCGACATCGTGGATCGGCCGGTTGCCGTGCGGCATGACCCATGCCGGGGTGCGCTGGAAGATGTGCAGCTGGGCCACCTGATCGGCGATCTGCGGGACGTACTGGATCGCCGAGGCCCCGGTCCCGACCGACGCGACCCGCTTGCCGCGCAGGTCCAGGTCATGGTCCCAGCGGGCCGAGTGCATGAGCGTCCCCTCGAATCGGTCCAGGCCCGGCACGTCGGGCCAGCTGGGCTCGGTCAGCGGGCCGACGGCGCTGATGAACACCTCGCACGTATAGGTCCCGGCGCTGGTCTCAAGCGTCCAGCGGCTGTCGGGCGCCGACCAGGTCGCGCTCTGGACCGCGACCCCGGTGCGGATGTGGGGCCGCAGGCCGAAGCGATCAGCAGTGCGGCGCAGGTACGCGCGAATCTCGGGCTGGGGCGAGTAGGTGTGCGACCACTCGGGGTTGGGCGCGAAGGACAGCGAGTACAGATGCGAGGGCACATCACAAGTACATCCGGGGTAGGTGTTCAGCTGCCACACCCCGCCGATCTCCTCGGCGCACTCGAGGACCACGAAGTCACTCCGGCCGCTCTCCCTGAGGCGATTCGCCATGGCCAGACCGGAGAACCCGGCGCCGACGATCACCACCTTGACGTGTTTCCATCTCAGATCTCCTCC
Source organism: Actinomycetota bacterium (assembly GCA_030945945.1). The sequence continues at coordinate 775 of JALYZB010000385.1, forward strand.
GCGATCGGCCGGCTAGAGCGCCGAGCCGGTGAACACCGGACCCAGCGCGCGCCCGGTCATCTCGACGACTTCGAGATCGTGCACGTCGGGAAGCGAGATCGTCATGCCCTGGATGCCAACGTCGGCCATCGCCTGGGCGCGCTCCGCAATCGTGTCAGGATCACCGGCGATGACGCTGGCCAGCCGCTGCTCGGGCACGCCGACATCACGCATGGCCTGGACCTTGGCCTGTGCCGCCTCGTGCGTGGCTGCGACGCAGACCACGCCCATGCCCGTCTTGGTGATCTGGGCCGAATCGCGACCGAGCCGCTCGCAGTGGGCCTCGAGCACAGCGAGCAGGTGCTTGGCCCGCTCGGCGTCACCGAACAGGTTGCAGCCGTCGGCGTACTGGGCGACCATCCGCAGTGTCTTGCGCTCCCCGCTGCCCCCGATCAGGATCGGGATATCGCCGCGGATCGGCTTCGCGTTGTTGTACGCGCCGTCGGCACGAAAATGCGTGCCGTTGAACGTCGTGCGCTCCTGGGTGAACATCGAGCGAGTGATCTGCAGCGCCTCCTCGAGGCGCTCGAAGCGCTCCTTGAGAGGCGGGAAGTCAAAGCCGTAGGCCTGATGCTCCGCCTCGAACCAGCCGGCCCCGAGGCCGTGCCAGGCCCGGCCGCCGGAGATGATGTCGAGCGTTGTGGTGATCTTGGCGGCCAGCGCCGGGTTGCGGTAGGTGACGCTACCGACCAGCAAGCCGAGGGTGACCTTCGAGGTCCGGGCGGCAATGCCTGCGAGCATCGTCGAACCCTCGAACATCCAGTTCTCCTCCGGGCCGACCCCGGTGATCTGGTGCAGGTGATCCATCAGCGAGACGGAGCTGAAGCCCGACCGCTCGGCGGTGCCGGCGATCTCGACGAGGGTGTCGAATAGCTCATCGGCCCCGACGCCGGGGTAGTTGAAATTCGGGAGGTGGAGGTCCAGTGTGATTGGTACGCGCATGGGATGAAACCTACACGAGCGCACCGGCCAGCCGCCGCGCAAAGGTTGCCACCGTCGAGCCATCGGCGGCACCGTGGTGAGGGTTGACCTCGCTGACGGTGACGGCCTGCAGCCCCGGGCCGGCGCCCGAGCAGGTGGGGGTTGCCCATCCAATCCAGGGCGCCGGAGCGCTCGTCCTGCGGAGTGTTGAGGTCAGGGTGCGGGTCCAGGTAGAGCAGCCACGGTCGCGGGTGACCCCGGCGCACACCGAGATGGCAGCCGATCCCGACCGTGCAGTCGCCCCCGAGCACGACGGCGAGGCGACCATCGGCGTTGGCCGCGGCAACCCGCTGGGCGACGTCCCGAGCCACGCGGGCCACCGCCTCTACGTTCATCGCCGTCGGGCGCTCGGGATCCGGGGTCCACCGGAACCCCGGAACATCGCCGCGATCTTCGGCATCGGCGCCGGCCGTGCGGAGCCGCGCAACGAGGCCGGCGGCCGCAGCGCCGCGGGAGCGTCCTCCTGCCCGGGCGAGAACGCCCCTGCGCTGGAGGGGCCACCGATCACCGCGATCCGGCACAGATCCCGATCCGCTCGCTTCCGCGCGCGTCGATCCACTCCAGCAGGGTCAGAGCGCACGCCGCCAGCAGCACGTGACGCACCCGAGCCACCGCATGGCCGGCGTTCGGATCCGCGGCACTCGGCGTGCCCGACGCGGTCGGCCGACTACTCGCCCGCTGACCGGCACCGCGACGGGCATTCGCTGCGGCTGCCGCTAGGTGACCAGCGCCTGACGTGCCCAGCCCTGGCGCAGCAGGTCGAGCAGCTGCTCGGACGGGTGCGCCCCCGAAGCTCCGAGCGCACGGTTTACGACGAACGTCGGAACCGCGGAGATACCGAGCCGCTGTGCGGCCAACTCGTCCTTGCGGACCGCGTCGGCATAGCGGTCCCCATCCACGGTCGCGCGAACCTCGTGCTCGGGGAGGCCGACCTCGGAGGCCAGCCGCACCAGGGTCCTGCCGTCGCCGACAAGCTCACCCTCGCCGAAGTAGGCGCGCATCAACCGCTCCTTCATTGCGTCCTGCAACCCGTGTTCGGCCGCCAGGTGGATGATGCGGTGCCCGTCGAAGGTCAAGCCGCTCCGGGCGATGTCAAACCGGAAGTCCAGCCCTTCGCTCGCGGCCACCTCGGTCAGTTGGCGCTGGGACGCCTGCGCCTGCTCGAGGGTCATCCCGTACTTCTCGGCCAGGCGCGCCGCCAGGTCGCCTTCGCGCTCCCGGGGGGCCGTCGGGTCCAGTTCGAAGCTGCGCCATGTGACCCGCACCTCGTCGGCGTGCTCGAACTGCGCCAGCGCGCTCTCGAAGCGGCGCTTACCGACGTAGCACCACGGGCAGGCGATGTCAGACCAGATCTCGACGTCCACGGAGTCCTCGCTTTGGTTGAGTCAACAACAACTCTACCGCGCCCGGCGTGCCGCCCGACGGGTACCGGCTCAGTCGTTGCGGAGCGCGAGGGCGGCGAGCTGCTCGATCCCCTCGCGGGATCGGGCCACCGCAAGGAAGCGCTTGGCGTGGCAGAACAGCGCGTCCTGCACCCCCGTGACGGCGACGAGATCGGCGCCCTCACGACCGCCCCAGGCAGCCGGCAGGTCGTGGCGGTTCTGAAACGCACCGAGCTCCCGCGGCACCGCCTCAAGACCGAATCCCTGCCGTTTGGGGTAGATCACGAGCAGGGCGTCGGGGGCCTCGGGCACGACCACCTGCTTCCAGGGTGCGTTGACTGGCAACTCGAGTACACGGCGATCAGCGGCGGCGCTGATCGCGGCCCGAACGATCTGCTCGGCCCGGTGACCCGAGGCGGCCGACGCCAGCTCGCGTTCGAGGATGCCGCGGGCTAGATCGACCGCGGCATCAAAGCGCGCCCGCTCCTGCTCAACGGTGAGCGTCTCGTCCCAACGCGCGTTGAAGCCGCCGATGATCGCGTTGGCGGTCATCGGCCGCACGCCGTCGATCAGCGAGTGTGTGATCTGCTGGCCGGTGTCGTTGGCGTCCACCGCCTGCACGAGGGAGGCGTCGACGACAGCGGCCACCTCGGCATCGCCCTCACAGATCCGGGTGCCGAACTCCCGCCAGATCAAGCCGAAGGACGCGAAGCGCACTCCGTTGTCGCGGACCGCGCCGAACTCACGCTGATGGTGGTCGAAGTCTCCGGTGCCGGCGTCGTCTCGAAACCCGACGTCCACGCGCAGGTTGGCCCGCCCGACCGTATCGCGGTCGCGGGTGCGGACCACCTCGACGGGCTCGCGCAGCAGTCCGAGCGCGGCGATGGCGAACACCTCGTCGGCATGAAAGGAGCCGTCATGGGTCGCGACACGCATCGGCGGAACTCTACGACGGAGCTAGCCCGGCGCGGCGTGTTCGACGAGGTTGGGCCCTAGTCGGTGAGGTTCTGCATCGCGTCGCACCGCTCGATGGTCGCGGCGCAGATCGTCGATCAGCTTCTGGCCGTCGGTGACGAACGTCAGCTCGCCCGGCAGTTCGCCGTCGCGTCGCCTGGGTGGGTGACCGTGCCGAGGGCGCCACGCAGGAAGTCCACCTGCACCGTTAGGAGGTTCTCCGCCACCGCCTCCTGTGGCGTCATGTGGGTGATCCCCGTCAACGGCAGCACGGTGTGAAGGCGGCCTGACTCGGTGAGACGTTGCGAGAGCTGCAACGTGTGGGCGGCGACGACGTTGTCGTCGGCCAGCCCGTGGATGAGCAGCAGGGGACGCCGCAAGGCCGCGGCGTCGTCCAGGAGCGAGGACCCGTCGTAGGCCGGGCGGTCCACGGCGTCAGGATCGACGCCCAGGTAGCGCTCGGTGTAGTGCGTGTCGTACAGCCGCCATTCGGTGACCGGGGCGCCGGCCACGGCGGCGTGGAAGACGTCGGGCCGGCGCAGCACGGCCAACGCCGCGAGGTAGCCGCCAAACGACCAGCCCCGGATCGCGACCCGACCCAGATCCAGATCCGGATGGGCGGCAGCCACCTCAGCGAGGGCGTCGATCTGATCCTCGAGCACCGGCCCAGCGAGATCGCCGCGGACCGCGCGGGCCCACGCTCGGCCGCGACCCGGCGTACCGCGTCCGTCAGCGACGATCACCGCAAAGCCCTGATCGGCCAGCCATTGCGACTCGAGCCAGGAGGAGCGGGCGGCCATGACCCGCTGAAAATGGGGACCGCCGTAGGGATCCATCAGCACCGGCAGCCGCGACCCACGCTCGTGATCACGCGGCAGCAGAAGCGCTACCCGCAGCCTGCGGTCACCGACGGCCAGCAGCTGCAGCGCTGGCCTGACGATCGGCGCGCACGCATGCGTCGCGAACACGTGGTCTCCCACCGACCAGCGCGTCCCGTTGTGCTCGATCACCGCCGAGCCCACGACGCAGACCGAGCCACTGGCCACCGCGGTGTGCACACCAGGGGCCGATGTGAGGGGCGTGAGCCCGCCCGTGCTCTCCCAGCGCCACACCTGGACCTCCGTTGCCTCGGTGCTGGCCGCAAACAGCACGTTCTCGCCGGCGGTCCCAAGCACCGTCCGGACCTCGAGCTCGGGTGGCGTCACGGGGGTGCCGTCGATGAACAGCGACAGCGCGTCGTCCTGGCCCGCGACGGTGACCAGCCGTCCGTCGGCCAGGCGCCGCGGGACCCCGCCGATCAGGTCGACCCAATCCTCGTCGGACTGCGTCGACAGCGACGAGGTCGCTCCGGTCAGCGGGTCGACCGCGAACACGGTCAGCTCCCTCTGGTCCCGCGACTGCACGGCGATCAGTGGCCCGTGCTCATCCCAGTGCCCCACGGCGAGATACGGATGCCGTGTGCGGTCCCACTGCACCGCGACCGGTGCGCCACCGTCGAGCCGGACCAGATGCGCATCCACCGATGCGTTCGGTGAGCCGGCTACCGGATAGCGCACGGCGCGGGGCGGACTGCCGGGGTGAGCGGCGTCGGTGATCCACAGCTCGCCGACCGGCGACTCGTCGACACGGGTCACCAGCAGTGCGTCGCCGTGGGGCGACCACCAGTAGCCGCGGCCGCGCTCCATCTCCTCCGCGGCGACGAATTCGGCCGTGCCCCAACTCACGGTCGCCGCAGCCTCCCCCGCGAGACGCGTCACCTCGCCGTCGCTGATCCGCACGACGTGCAGGGCTCGCTCGTGAACAAAGGCCACCTGCCGGCCCGAGGGGTCCGGTCGCGGGTCGAACACGGGGGTCGGGACGTCCAGTTCGCGCACTCCGCCGGCGAGCAGATCGGCGACGAAGAGCCGGCCGGACTGGATCAGCGCCGCGACCCGCGCGTCCCGATCCGTCGCGTAGGCGACGATCCCCCCCGCGGTCTCTCGCGCTCGCTCCCGTCGAGCCAGTTCCGCGATCGACAGGTCCTCTCCAGCAGCTCCCGCGACCAGATCGGCCGGATCGGCGACGAGACGCTCGCGCCCCTCGGCGAGATCGAACGCCCACAACGAGGTTCGCGGGTCGTCCCCGGCCGGGGACCGCAGGAACACGACCCGGCTCCCGTCAGCGGCGACCGCGAAGCTGCGCGGAGCGCCCAGCGTGAAGTTCCGGGTCCGTGCTTTCTGACGGGGAAACGACTCAGCCATGCTTCAGGTTCGCACGTGTCCCGCACCTGCGGGGGAGTGGGCTGACTTCCGGCGCTGCCGGCGCGTTATCAGGTCAGATCCGCCGCACCCAAAGCCGCTTCGAGGGCGCATCCTGGCCCAACACGCGCCGGTGCGTCCCTTGGCTCCAAGTCTCGAGACCCTCGAACTGGAGCCTGACCCACGTCCGTGCCGCGGTTCGTCGGCCGCAGCTTGCGGCCCTGCGCACCAGCCCCGTGAGCGGCTGCTCCACCGACCGCCGTGACCGCGAGGAGCGCGACGAGCGCGGCGCCACGCGACCCACCCGGACGAGACCGCTGTCCTCGTGGTGTGCAACTGCTGGCGGACAGCCGAATGCCTCTCCCGGGACGGCATTCAACGGCTCATCGCGGTCATCGCAGCGATCGTATCGTTGTGCCTCCGTGCCGGCCGGGAAGCGGGCAGCAGAAGCCTTACGTGACGAGCAACCGAATCGCGGGATCGCGGGTCAGAGCTTGCGTGTTCGGAATGAGTCATCCTCGCATCGGTGACGCTCTCGCACGTCGCCTCCGTGCCGATCGCGAGCAGCGCTGGGTTGGCGGAACCCGTTGGGCAGCGGCGATCGTGTTCGTCGTCTTCGGCGCCGGCAAGTTCGTCGATCACACCTCCGAGCTGGCCTCGTTTCACCAATACGGACTCCCCGCCCCCGACGCCTTCGTGTACGCGATCGGCATGCTTGAGATCGCTGGGGGTATGTTGCTTGCCGGCCGCGCGCTCGTGAGGGTGGTGGCACTGATGCTGGCCATCGACATGGTTGGCGCGATCATCGTGTCGGGTATCGGCAGGGGCGAGATTCTCAGCCTGACGCTGGCCCCGGCGCTGCTGCTGGCGATGATCGTTCTGCTGCAGGCCAGCCCTACGGACAGGGCGCTTGATCGGCCGCCCGTCTCACGGCTCAATGGCCACCGCGGTGGGGATGTGGTCTGAGTGACGGGATGGCTCGTCGCGGCGTCTGTCCTGTTCGGCGTCTCCGATCTCGCGCTGCTGAGCATCGGGTTGGGGCGTCGTAGCGTGCTCCCGGCCCTGTGCGCCGGCGGCGCGCTGGCGCTCGTGTTTATGGCTCTCGCCTCCGGTCTCGCCGGAGCCACAGGCGAGGCCCTGCTGCTGATCAGCGTCATCACGAGCATGATCGGGACGGTCGTGCTGTGGCTCGGCGACGCGGTCGGGCGACTGCTCGATGAGGCATCTGAGCCCGAGAAAGGCATCTGATGACATCTGAGCGCACCGATCCACGCAAGCCGATGCCCCGCGATGAGCGGGGCTGGCGGGTTGCCCCGGCCCCGGACGGTAGGGGGATGCCCGACCCCCCGGTTGCGCGGCCGCCGCACCGATCGCCTCGCTTTCTGTGGTTCGTGCTGGTCCTGATTGCGATCAATTGGGGGTCGGTGTTCCTGTTCTCACCTGCGGGGGCCCCGCGGGTCAGGGTGCCGTTCAGTCCCTACTTCGTTTCCCAGGTGCAGGGCGGCCGGGTCGCGTCGATCAGCTCCCGAGGCGACACGATCCAGGGCACGTTCAAGGTCAGCGTCCGCTACCCGGCCGCGGACAAGCGCGCGGCACCCACCACCCTGTTCGCCACCGAGGTCCCGACGTTTTGGAACCACGACCAGCTGACCGCCCTGCTGCAATCCCGCGGCGTACAGATCAACGCCTCCTCAACGACGCAGAGCCCGTCGCTACTGGCGTCGTTGCTGCTCGGATTCGGTCCCACGCTGCTGATCGTCGGTCTGTTCGTGCTGTTGGCTCGTCGCGCGGCGAAGGGTGGAGCGGCCGGCGCATTGGGGAACTTCGGGCGCTCGCAGGCCCGGCGGATCGACCCGACGACGATCCGGGTCATGTTCGACGACGTTGCCGGGATCGACGAGGCCAAGTCCGAGCTGACCGAGATCGTTGACTTCCTTCGCGACCCCGAGCGTTATGGCCGTCTCGGCGGCCGGATGCCCCATGGGGTGCTGCTCTCCGGCGCCCCTGGCACCGGCAAGACCTTGCTGGCCCGCGCGGTGGCCGGCGAGGCGCACGCGGCGTTCTTCTCGATCTCGGCCTCGGAGTTCATCGAGGCGATCGTTGGCGTCGGCGCGTCCCGGGTCCGAGACCTCTTTGCCAAGGCCAAGCAGGCGGCCCCGTCGATCATCTTCATCGACGAGCTGGACTCGGTCGGTCGCTCGCGTCAGGGCTCGGTCAACCTCGGCGGCAACGATGAGCGCGAGCAGACGCTCAATCAGATCCTGACCGAGATGGACGGCTTTGAGTCAATCGAGGCGGTGGTCGTGCTCGGCGCGACCAATCGCCCCGAGGTTCTCGATGCGGCGCTGCTGCGCCCGGGGCGGTTTGACCGCCGGGTGGCCGTCGCGCCCCCAGACCGGGCCGGACGGCGCCAGATCCTCGACGTCCACACGCGCCACACCCCGCTGGCCGACAGCGTCGATCTCGACGCCCTGGCTGCGAGCACACCGGGGATGGTCGGCGCTGACCTGGCCAACCTGGCCAACGAAGCCGCTCTGCTGGCAGCCCGCCGCGAACACGACCGCGTCGAGCCGCTGGACTTCACCGACTCGCTGGAGAAGATTCTCCTCGGCGCTCCGCGCGGGATCGTGCTCTCGATCGCCGACCGCGAACGCACCGCCTACCACGAGTCCGGTCACGCGCTGGTCGGCATGCTCACCCCCGGGGCCGACCCCGTCCGCAAGGTCTCGATCATCCCCCGCGGGACCGCGCTCGGCGTCACGCTCTCAGCTCCCGACGACGACCAGGTCTCCTACACGATCAAGGACCTGACCGGCAAGATCAAAGTCGCGCTCGGCGGCCGCGCGGCCGAGGAGATCATCTATGAGACCATCACCACCGGAGCCGAGTCCGACATCGAGCAGGCCACAGCCATCGCCCGCCAGATGGTCGGCCGCTGGGGGATGAGCGACGCCATCGGCCTCGTCACCGTCCTGCCCAGCGACGGCCAGGCCAGGACCGGCGCGAACAACACATCCGAAGCCACCCAACAGCTGATCGACCAGGAGATCCGCCGCATGATCGAGGCCGCCCACCGCGACGTCTGCGAGCTGCTCACCGTGCACCGCGGCCAACTCGACAGCCTCGCCAAGGAGCTGCTCAAGGTCGAAACACTCGACGAGTTCGACGCTTACATAGCCGCTGGCGTCCCCAACCGCGTGTCGCCAGCAGCCGCCCAGTCGGCGACCAACGGCAGCGCCCCCGCAGGTGAGCAGTCGGATCGGCTCAAACATCCTCCGGCCTGACGGCAATCGCCGGTTGCGTCCATGACCCGTGATCGCGCGACAGGCGATCAACGACACCGAACAGCGCCCCCGCATACCGATGGGCACGCGGCTGATGATCGAGGTCCATCGACGTCAGCCTCATGTGGTTGACGACGTCCTCGTCAGAGAACCGCTCGCCGTCCTCACTTATGCTCCTCGAAGTCCATCAGCATCAGCCCGCGGTCAAAGCAGGGGCCGATGAAGTAGTCCCAGCCTTCCCGGCTGGAGAACGCCTGATCCCGGTTGACCAGCACCGTCTCCAGGGCATCTGATTCCGAGCACCATGACGAGCCGCGTGCCCACCACGTTGGCCCAGGCCACGGGACCGAACTCGGCGTGCCGCCGCCGTGCGATGCCGAGTGAGTCGCTGAAGAACTCGAGTGAGTGCCCGAGCACGGAATCCCAGGATCTCCCATCACCGGCCTCCGGCCGCTGCCCGCCGGCGGCTCGGCCAGCGGCCGGGCCCGGGCGAGGGAAACCGGGCAGGCAGCGTGGCGGCGACCCCGCGGGCGCGGACAGCGTGGGTGTGGTCATTGGGACCCCGTGGCGGCTTGCGCGCGCGGCGGCGCACAGAGCCACAGCACGACCAGGGCGGCCAGCGCCGCGAGCCCGATCAGACCTCGCGCAACGGACGGACTCAACTTCGACTGGTACCCGCCTGCTGCCCTCAGCCGCCTCTCGTCCGATCAAGCCGAAGAGGACCATCCAATTGACCATTCCCAGACGGCGACAGCGTATCTGGAGAGTTCGCCACGACGCGGCGAAGGAATCGAACCTTCCAAGCCGGGGATCGCCCGGCCCTGCCGGTTTTGAAGACCGGATGGGCCACCAGGCCCGTGCCGCGCCGCCGCAGATCGTAAGGGCTCCCGCCATTGCATCTGACCGCTGGCGGGTCAGGAGGGCAGCCCGTGCTCCAGCGCGCCCTTGACGGTGGCGTCGAGCGCGTTGAGTCGGAACAGCGCCAGCGCCTCGGCCGAGCCGAAACGACCGCCGGGAGCCGAGGTCGGACCGTGATGGGCGAGCACGCAATGCAGCAGCTCCAGGCGCGCGCGCTCGCTGATTCCGCTCGCCGCGCCCGTGCCAAGACCCCCGCCCGAGCCGCTGACGAGGGTCATCCGCTCGGACAGCAGCTGCTGACCGAGGGTGAGGTGCCCGAGCAGTCGCCCCTCCTCGGTCAGCCCGATCTCGGCGCCGTAGGTGAACTCGCGAGTGCGCCCGAGGTCGTGCACGAGCGCTGCGGTCAGCAGCAGGTCGGAGTTGAGCTTCGGATGCAGCTGACAGGCCTCGTGAGCGAGCGTCGTCACCGCGACGGTGTGCTCGAGCAGTCCGCCGAGATAGGAGTGGTGGCCCCCGCGGGTGCAGGGCGCGCGCCGCCAGGCGGCTCGCAGCTCGTCGTCGGCCAGCAGCGTCTCCAACAGCGCTCGAAAGCCCCGGTCATACACCTCGCTGGCCAGATGCTCGAGGAAGCCGTCGAGCTCATCCAGGTCCCGAAAGGCGGTGGGCAGAAAGCGGCCGGGGTCGACGGCGTCCTCTAACGCGACCCGTGCGATATCGATCACCTCGAGGGTCATCTGGTCGCGGAAGCGCTCCACCCGGGCGCGGACTCGAACGATGTCCCCACGCTCGAACCGGCCGGCGAGCTCGTCGGCATTCTGGAAGGCGCGAGCGGGAACCGTGCCCGTCCGGTCGCGCAATTCGAGGGCCAGATAGGCCGACCCGGTACGGGTGCTGAGCCGGTCCTTGCGGACGCACGCGAACACGCCGATCACGTCCTGGCCGGGGCGCAGCGCGCTCACGGCTGCCATCGTCAGGTCATCTGAGGCCATGGGCCCATCATGTACGGTGAGTCGGATGCAGCCATTGCAATGGGAGCATCGACCCGACGGGCTGCGAGCCCCCGCTCTGGTCTGCGCGTTCAAGGGCTGGAATGACGCCGGGGACGCGGCCTCGAGCGCGATTCAGTTCGTCGGCTCCGCCCTTGGCGCGGAGCGCTTCGCGACGATCGACCCCGAGGAGTTCTACGACTTTCAGGCCACCCGGCCGCGGGTCAAGATGGTGGACGGGCAGGCCCGTGAGATCGTCTGGCCGGTGGTCGAGCTGTCCGCCGCGCGGGTGCCCCGCGCACCGCGTGACCTGATCCTGATGTCCGGTTCCGAGCCGTCGTTTCGCTGGCGGACGTTCAGTGGCATCGTGGTCGAGCTCGCCGAGGCACTCGGCACCCAGCTGTTCGTGACCCTCGGCGCCCTGCTGGCCGACGTTCCCCACACCCGCCCGATCTCGGTCACGGGCCTGACCTCCGATCCCGCGCTCGTCGCCCGCCTCGGTCTCGCGCCGTCCTCCTATGAGGGCCCGACCGGCATCGTCGGCGTCCTGCACGCCGCCTGCCAGCAGGCCGGCCTGCCCTCGGCCAGCCTGTGGGCGGCCGTACCCCACTACATCGCCGCCACCCCGAACCCGAAGGCGGCGCTGGCGCTGGTGCGCAAGCTCGAGGGCCTGGTCGGCGTGGCGGTGGACGGCTCCGAGCTGGAATCCGCCGCGGGCGACTATGAGCGCCAGGTCAATGTCGCCGTGCAGAGCGACCCCGACGTCCAGGCGTTCGTCGAACGGCTTGAGCAGACCGCCAACGCGGAGGACGATGACGCACCCACCTCGCTGCCCTCCGGTGAGACGATCGCCCGCGATCTACAGCGCTTTCTGCGCCAGCGCGGCCCCGACGGGCCGACGCAGGGGCCCGGCCCCGCCGGCCCGGCCTCCCGCTGACCGGCCCAGCCTGACCGACGCGCAAAGGGTCCGGCCACCTGTGGGCCGGCTACGAACGCCCCGAGCGACCGGGGCGCGTTACCGCTCGGCCGCCGGACACACGAGCCGGTAATCACACATCGAACAGGCCGCGAACGACGGCGTCGGCTCAAACCCCTGGGACTGGATTCCCTCCGCGACCTCCATGGCCACGTCGCACACCCAGTCAGAGCGGTCGCGTTCCCCGGAGGGCACCGCGACCTTCTGGTCGTCGAGCAGGTAGTAGTAGGCCCCGCGCGACGCCTCCAGGCTCCATGCCTCCCGGGCGCCGACGGCATACAGCGAGAGCTGGACATCGTCGGCGAGCTGGTCCGGGCGCTTGGGGCGGCTGGTTTTGTAGTCGATCAATTCGTACTCGCCTCCGGGCAGCCGGTCCACCCGGTCGACCCGCCCGCGGAGCACGTGCCGCCCCAGCTTGAAGGTGAACTGGCGCTCGAACCAGATCGGCTGGGCGTCCTGGGACGCGAAGCGCTCGTGATATCGAGTCAGCGCCGCCGAGGCCTTGCCGCGCAGCTGGCGCTCCTCCTCGGAGTCACCGAAGCCGCCGCGACGCCAGCCGGCCTCCAGCAGCCCGAGCAGTTCGGGCAGCCCCGGCGGGGTGGAGGGATGCGTGGAGGCGGGGTCGCGGGCGTGGAAGCGCTCGAGCACCTGGTGCACGAGGATCCCGAAGCGCTGGTGCAGCGTGGGCTCCTGTGGGATGCGGAACACGCGGGCGAACTTGTACTTCAGTGGGCAGGTCCGGTAGGTGTCGATGTCCGAGGCCGACAGCACCACCCCATCGCCGCGGCGCGGCAGAAACGGCTCCAGCGACGGCTCGTCGCGGGCGACCACGGCCTGGGCGCGGCGGCGCACGTCGCGCTCGGCGTCGAGCAGGTAGTCATCCAGCGCCGAGGAGGTGAAGATCTCGCGCTGCTCGGAGGTCACCGCCTGCAGGATCCGAGAGTTGACGTCGCGCAGGGACTCGGCCACGCTCTGACCGTCCGGGCGGGCGATCAGGGCGGCGAGCTTGAGCACCTCGAGGTAGCGCACCACGGCATGCGAGACATCAAGGTCGGTGTCAAAGCGCAGCTCGCTGAGCCGGCCGCCGGCGCGCAGGGTGCCGGTCAGCAGCTCGTCACGCATCAGCAGATAGGTCGACTGCAGCGCCTCAGCCGGCCCGAACAGCTCCTCCTCACGATCGCTCCAGGCCACCCCGGTGGCGGCGCGCAGCGCGTCGAGGAACGGCGAGGGACGCAGTGCGGCGCCACGATCGTCGGTCTGCGCGTAGGCGACCACCAGCCGCTCACGGGCCCGGGTCACGGCCGCGTAGATCTGCTGAGCAAGCGCGGCGCGGCGTCTGGCGTCATCGTCGGGCGCGATCGTCTCGTGCAGCAGCGCATCGGGAATCGGCTCGGGCGCGGGAAGGGCGAGGCCCGCATGCAACCCGATCACGAACACGTGGTCGGCCTCTAGGCCGCCGGCGGCCTGAAATCCGAGAACCTGAACCGCGAAGGGCCGTGCCAGCTCGGGGTCCTCCTGGTCGCGCAGGCCGAAATCCGCCACGGCGGCGATCTGGCGCGCGAACTCCCGCGGTGTCGCCTGGGGCGAGCGCCGGCCGAACGCCGCCGCCAGCTCCCCGAAAGCGGCCACTGCCCGGAGCCGCTCCACGACGTCGGGGGAGGCGGCGAACAGCTGCTGGCGGCGAACGCCGAGCCGGTCGATCAGCCGGTGGACGTAGACGTCGGGGCGCTGCGTGTCGATCGAGGACAGCCCGGCCCGGTAGAGCTTGAGAAAGCTGCGGATGCGCTCGCGGGCCTCGGGCGGGACCTGCTGAGCCTCGAGCGCCGCGGCCAGCGCGCCGACCATGTCGAGCTTGCGCCGACGCGCGATCTGGGTGCAGCGGGCGATGTCGACCGAGCGCAGCTCGATCGGTGGACGCGCAAGCGCGCGCACGACCGCTCCGGCGTCGGTCGGGTCAGCGAGCAGCCGCAGCCAGGCGAGCACGTCCCGGATCTCGGCCAGCTGAAAGAACGCCGCTTCGCCGACGAGCCGGTGGGGGATCGCGCGCTCCTCCAGCGCAACGGCGACGGCCTGGCCTTCGCGGACGATGTCGGGCACGAACACCGCGATCCGCCCGGGGTGGGCGCCCGCACGCGCCAGCCGCTCGATCTCCCCGGCGACCGCCTGAGCCTGGGAGCGCTCGTTGGCACACCGCCACGGCTGTACCTCGCCGGGGTGTGGCGC
>JALYZB010000414.1 GCA_030945945.1 Actinomycetota bacterium
TCGCGTTCTGCGGAGACGGCGGGCTGACGATGCTGCTCGGGGACCTGCTGACCGCCGTGCACTACGAGCTGCCGGTCCGGTTGGTCGTGTTCAACAACGGCCGGCTCGGCATGGTCAAGCTCGAGCAGGAGCAGGCCGGCCTACCTGAGTTCGGCACGCGCCTGGCCGACGTTGACCTGGCCGCGATCGCCTCCGCCGCCGGCCTGCACGCGATCCGGGTCACCGATCCCGACACCCTCGATGAGTCGATCCGCACCGCCTTCGCGCACCCCGGCCCGGTGCTGCTGGACGTCGTTACCAACCCCGAGGAGGTCTCGCTGCCCGGCAAGGTCAAGCCGGGTCAGGCCTGGGGGTTCGCGATCGCCAAGCTGACCGAGACGATCGAGAGCCGGGGCAGCTGACCCGGGAGACCCCGGGAGTGGTTAGGCTTGCCGACATGGGCGTCCTGGACCTCGCAGATCGCACCTGGCCCTTACTGCGCCGGATGATGGGCGGGCACACGCAGATCTACCGCCTCACCCGCGGCCGGATCGGACACCGGTTCCCCGGCGCGGCGCCGATGCTGCTGCTCAACCACACGGGCGCGCGCAGTGGCACCGTCCGCACAGCGCCGCTGGTCTACGTCGAGGACGCTCGCGACCTTGTGCTGGTCGCCTCCAAGGGCGGCCATCCGCGCAACCCGGCCTGGTACCACAACCTGCGCGCCAACCCCGACACCACCGTCCAGGTCGGCGCCGAGATCCGGCCCGTACACGCCCGAGTGGCCACGGCCGCCGAGCGCAAGCGCCTGTGGCCGATGGCGGTGGCCGCCTACAGCGGGTACGACGGCTACCAGGCGCGAACCGAGCGCGAGATCCCGCTCGTCGTACTCGAGCCCCGCTGACGCGGGCTCAGCCCCGCTCGGCCAGCCCGTCGCTGCAGCCGACGGCCGCTTACAGCGCGCGGTGCATGACGCACAGGCCGACGTAGCCGTGCTCGGGATGCTCGAAGGCCTCCGGGATCGTGGTCAGGATCTCGAACCCCAGCCCTTGCCACAGATGCAGCGCGCGTGCGTTGGTCTCCACGACGGCGTTGAACTGGATCGCCCGGTAACCCGTCTCACGGGCCCGGGCGATGACGGCCTCCCCGAGCGCGCGCCCCACACCGCGCCGCGCAGCGGCCGGGTCGGCCATGAACGACGCGGTGGCGACGTGCGCACCCGGACCTCCGTGGTTGGGTCCCATGACGGCCGCCGAGCACCCGATCCTCGGCGTCCACAGCGACGAGCGTCCGGACCGGCGGCGGCGCCAGCCAGATCGCCCTCGCGTCGGCCTGATCGAGCTCGCGATCCCAGGAGAAGGTGTCGCCGGCGGCCAGAATCTCGTGCATGAATCCCCAGATCGCCGGCCAGTCCCCCGTCGTGGCGTCACGGATCCTCACCCCGCATCCCGCTCATAGCTGTCGATCTGAAAGCGCGCGGTCATCCCCACATCTTCATACAGCGTTGACGCCCGGGGATTGTCCGAGGCGACGCCGAGCTCGGCGATCCCCAGGCCGGCCGCGGCAAAGCCGGCAAACCCGCGCGTGAGCAGCGCCCGGCCCAGACCCCGGCTGCGGTGGTCTGGGTCGACGCCGAGCAGCCCCACATATCCGGTCTGCTCGGCCGTCCACCGATGGGCGATCAGGAAGCCCGTCAGAGCGTCACCCCCGTTCGCGGCGGCGACCAGGCTGAGACCGGGGTCGACATCATGGGCCGCGAGGTGCTCCTCGCGGAACGCCTCGAACGTGTGGGGCGCGTAGTCCGCAACGGCGGCGAAGCTGCGTTGATCCAGGGCGTGGATCGCGATCGCGTCGCCGTCGAGGTCCAGCTCGCGCAGGGTGATCCCGGCGGGCGGCGCGGTGACCGGCCCGGGCCCGTCCAGGACCAGCCTCATCCGCCGGTAGCTGCGCACCTTGGTGTAGCCCGCAGCGGTGAGCAGCCGACGGCCGGCCTGATCTGCAGCGGCAGCACTTCGGCGGTGTCGCGCGCGGCTCAACTCGCGCTCACGCCTCTCGCTCCAGGCCAGCAGCTCGCAGCCGATGCCCTGACCGACCGCGTCCGGATGGACGATGACCAGCGCCTCGCTGGGGCGCATGATCGCGTAGCCGACGATCGCCTCGCCGTCCTGGACCACGCGCGAGTCGTTGTTGAGGCGGACCGCGCTGGACCCCCAGTCGGACTCCAGATCGGCCAAGGTGTAGTCGGGTGCTCCGAGATCGGCGATGTCGCGGGCGACGACGAGCTCCAGGACGGCCGCGGCATCCCTGAGAACTACGGGGCGCATGTGCATGGCGCAGGTCTATCAGTCGCTGACGCTCCCACCGAGATGTCGCCTCAGCATTGCTCGCCGCCGTCAACGGCGAACCCGAGCACCGAACCCGGACTGGCCGCGATCTACGACGCCACCAGGACTGCCGCCATCCCGTGCTGGACTCGACCTCGCTCGTCGCCCGCCTCGGTCACGAGAGCGGCTTTCTCCCAAGACGGCAAGACGTTTTACGCGACCACCACCGCCGAGCCGGGAATCACCGACGTCGACGTGACCGACCCGACCCACCGCACGCGATCTGGCAGGGCAACGTCTACTCCCGCGGGATGACCCTCAGCGATGACGGCAACCGTGCCTACATCGCCGACCCGACTGCCGGCCAGATGACGATCCTCGACACCAGCCTGATCCAGGCCCAGGCTGATCTCGCGGACGATGAGTACACCCGGGCCACGCTGAGGTGGCCGCAGACCAGCGCCTCGGCCGCCCGGCCCGGCTGCCCGGCGGCGACCGGCGCGCTCAAGCGCACGACACTCGAGCCGGTCTCGCTCGGCATGACCCGCGCCCGCGCGCGCCGCGCGTTCATGTCGAGCTCGCGTCGGGGGGCGGCGCAACATGGACTTCTTCTGCCTGGGCCCCAACGGGATCCGCGCCGCGGGACGGTCGGCGTCGGTGCTGCGCCACCTGCGGCCACGGGTCCGCCGCGGCGTCCGGGGTCGCGTCGTGCTGGCCCTGACCACCAATCCGGACTACGCGCTGCTCGGCGTCCGCCGTGGGAACGCGCTGGGACCGTTGGCCGGCAGGTTGCACACCGGGAGCGGCTTTCAGCTCGGCCGCAACCGCTGGTACGTGCTGCCCGCCGGAGCCGGCCGGAGCCAGCCGGGGCGTGCTCAAGGTGCGCCACGGCGTGATCGAGGAGATCGGGATCGCCAACCGGTCGCTCACCGCCGGGCGGGGAGCGCGGCGGCTGCTGGCCGGCCTGAACTGATCGGCGCCACGCCGGCGCCCAGGCTGCGTTCCTATCGTGTGGGGAGTCCCAATCCCTGAGGAGCCCCGCATGAGCGACAAACCGATTCTCCAGCCCGGTCCCAATCATCCGATCACGGTGGAACCGACCCCACATCGCGTGACGGTGACCCGGAACGGTCATACGATCGCCAACTCTGAGCACGCGCTGACCCTGCGCGAGGCCGACTACCCGGCCGCGCAGTACATCCCGTTCGCGGAAGTCGACGCCTCGCTGCTGCAGGCCACCGAGCACACGTCCTACTGCCCGTACAAGGGTGATGCCACCTACTACAGCGTCGTCATCGACGGGGAGACGTCGGCGAACACCGTCTGGCAGTACACGTCTCCGTATGAGGCGGTGGCGCCGATCGCCGGGCACGTCGCCTTCTACCCCGACCGGGTACAGATCAGCGAGGGCTGATCGCTTCGGCATGGACGGCGAGCGCGCGAGCGAACACGAGCACGATCTCAGCCACCAGCGCACCAGCTACGAGCGCAGCACCCTCGACGAGACGAGCGTGGCCGCGACCTGGACCGAGCAGTTCGGCCGCTGGCTCGCCGACGCCCGGCGTGAGCCGCCGATCGAGCCCACGGCAATGGTGCTCGCCACCGCCGACGAGCATGGGGCGCCGAGCTCGCGGACCGTCCTGCTCAAGGCGTGGGACGAGCGCGGGTTCGTCTTCTACACCAACCTGCGTTCGGCCAAGGGCCGTCAGCTGAGCGTCAACCCGGCGGCTTCCCTGCTCTTCCCGTGGCTGTGGCTCGAACGCCAGGTGATCGTCATCGGCACCACCGAGCCCGTGAACGCCGATCAGGCCGATGCCTATTTCGCCAGCCGGCCGGTCGGGTCACGGATCAGCGCGATCGTCTCGCCCCAGTCAGAGATCATCGCCGCACGCAACGTGGTGGCCGATCCCTGGCGCCACCTCTCCCGGGCTGCCGAGCGGGGCGCCGCGCTTGACCGGCCCGAGCATTGGAGCGGGGTGCGATTGCGGCCGGCGTCAGTCGAGTTCTGGCAGGGTCGCGCCGATCGCCTGCACGACCGGCTGCGCTTTCGCCGGGACACGGCCGGGGGCTGGTTCGCCGAGCGCCTGGCCCCATAGATGGTTGCTCCGGGGCCCCGTCGCTCCGCGCCATCCGTGCGTCAGTGCGCGGCGGCCCGGCGGTAGCGGGAGACCGCCAGCGGCGCGAACACGGCGATGATCACCACGGCCCACGCGACCGCGCCCCAGACGTGTCCGCCGGGGGCACCGATCCAGAGGTGGCGCATCGCGTCCACGACGATCGTGAACGGATTGACATTGGCGAATGCGCGCAACGCCCCGGGCATCGTCTGCACGGGGACGAACGCCGAGGAGATGAAGGTGAGTGGAAACACGGCGATGAAGCCGGCCGAGTTGGCCGATTCCGGCGAGGAGACGAGCAGACCGACGAGCGCGAAGACCCACGAGAAGGCATACCCGAACAGGATCAGGATCCCGAAACCGGCGATGACGTCGACCACGCCACTGTGAAACGAGAAGCCAATGATCAGGCCGGTGATGAGCAGCACGACGATCGAGATCAGGTTGGTCACGACATCGGCGAGCGTGCGGCCCGCGAGTACCGCGGGCCGGGCCATCGGCAGTGACCGGAAGCGATCGACCAGGCCCTTGTGGACATCCTCGTTGAGCCCCAGCGCGGTCACGAACCCGCCGAAGGCGATGTTCTGCACGATGATGCCGGGGATCAGATATTCGGCGTAGGGGACCCCGTGGGTGTTGATAGCGCCACCGAACACGTACCGGAAGAGCAGCACGAACATGATCGGCTGCACGGTGAAGGCGAGCAGTAGATCGGGTGAGCGCGGCAGCCGGACGAGGTTGCGCTCGGCGATGATCAGCGTGTCGGTGACCAGCCGCCTCATGCGTCCGGTTCCTCGGTCCCCGCGTCGACCGCGGCGTGTCCGGTGAGGCTGAGAAAGACATCGTCGAGCGTCGGCCGGCGCAGGCTGATGTCATCAACGCCGATCCCGGCCGCGCTGAGCCGCTTGACCGCGTCCACGATCACCCCTCCGCGACCGTGGACGGCCGCGGACACCAATGAGCCCTCGACCTGTGGCGGTTCGTCGGTCATCGGCGCCAGCGCCGCCGCGGCCGCCTCGCCGCTGAACCCCGGCTCGAGCGCGACCTCGAGCCGCTCGCCGCCGACCCGGTCCTTGAGCTCGTCCGACGTGCCCCGGGCGATCACCTTGCCGTGATCGATCACGGTGATCGCGTCGGCGAGGCGATCGGCCTCGTCCAGGTACTGGGTCGTGAGCAGGACGGTAGTCCCGTCGGCGACCAGACTCTCAATCGTCTCCCAGAGGTTCAGCCGGCTGCGCGGATCCAGGCCGGAGGTGGGCTCGTCCAGAAACAGGATCGGCGGATGGGCCACGAGCGCCGCGGAGAGATCGATGCGGCGGCGCATGCCGCCCGAGAAGGTCTTGACCGTCCGGTTAGCGGCGGCCTCGAGGTCAAAGCGAGCCAGCAGCTCGTTCCCGCGACGCTTCGCCGCCGCGCGGGGCATCCCGTAGAGCCGACCGACCATGGTCAGGTTCTCCAGACCGGTGAGGTTCTCGTCCACGGCGGCGTACTGGCCGGCGAGTCCGATCTGGGAGCGCAGCCGGGCGGCATCGCGGACGATGTCGAGACCGGCGACCGTCGCGGCGCCCGCGTCGGCGCGCAGCAGCGTGGTGAGGATCCGCACCACGGTCGTCTTGCCGGCCCCGTTGGGACCGAGCAGGCCGAGCACGGTGCCACGGGTGACATCCAGATCGACCCCGTCCAGCGCCCGGACGTCGCCGTACGCCTTGACCAGGCCACGGGCCGAGATCGCGAGATCCCCGGCCGGCTCCGGCAGGGGCGCGGCGAGTACGGATGCTGAATCGGCCATCGCTGCACGGTACGGGTTGGGCTCGACGGCGAGCTCTGACATCATCGAGGGCATGGAGACGCGGGTCAGCCTGATCACCCTCGGCGTCGCCGACCTGGCCGCGGCCCGACACTTCTACGCCGCCCTGGGCTGGCAGGGCCAGGAAGCCCAGGAGACCGTGTTCGTCCAGGCGGGCGGGCTCGCGCTCGTGCTGTGGAGCCGGTCAAAGCTCGCCGAGGATGTGGGCGTCGAGGACACCGGCGACGACGGCTTCGGCGGCGTCGTGGTGGCGCAGAACGTTCGCTCCCGCGCGGAGGTGGATGCGATCATGGCCGACGCCGAGGCAGCCGGCGCGAGGGTCACCCGGCCGGCCGCCGAGACCTTCTACGGCGGCTACGCCGGCGTATTCGCCGACCTCGACGGCCACCTGTGGGAGATCGCCCACAACCCGGGCTTCACGCTCGCTCCGGACGGGGCGCTCGTGCTGCCCGACTTCAGCGCCTGATGCGACATAACCCCACCCACGCCGAGACCGACGAGGCCGTCGTCCGCGAGTTGATCGAGGCCAACCCGTGGGCGACCCTGATCAGCCGCAACGACGATGAAACGCTTGTCGCGTCTCACTATCCGATCCTGCTCGATCCCGATGCGGACGGATTGGCCGTGGTCACTCACGTCGGGCGCCCGGACGAGCGCGTCCACGGCTTCGGTGACCGCGAGATCCTGCTCATCGTCGCCGGCCCGCACGGCTACATCTCACCCTCCTGGTACGCGCCGCAGGCGACCCGGGCGCCGACCTGGAACTTCAGCGTCGCCGATTGCTACGGCGTCCCGGAGATGCTCAGCGCCGAGCACAACGTGGGCACGCTGGAACGGCTCGTCGCCCACTTCGAACGCCACGTCGACCGCCCCGCCTGGCTCGAGCCGGAGGTCGCGGCGCGACTGGCCCCGGGCACGGCCGGCATCCGGCTGGCGATCACCCGGTTTATCTGCAAGGTCAAGATGAGCCAGGACACGGACCCGCAGTCCCAGCGCCAGGTGCTCAGCGCCCTGCGCGCGCCGGGCGCGTATGCCAACCCGCTCGCCGACGCGATGGTGCACGCCCTCGGTCTGCCCGACGGCGCCTGACCGGCGGCGGCGCGGCCGCCCCGCCGCCGCGTCAGACTCGAACGGGCTCGGTAGCGCTGCTGCGTGGATCGATCAGGATCTTGGCGTGCACCTCGGGATTGCCGAGCGCGTCAAACGCGGAGGCCACCCCGTCGAGGCCGACCTGCCCGGTGACCAGCGCCGCAGCGTCAAGCTTTCCCTCGGCGAGGGCGTGGAGCGTGTCGCGGAACTCCAGCGGTGTGTAGCCGAGCACGAAGCGCAGGTCGATCTCCTTGTTGATCGCTATCGACGGCCGGATCGTGTCATCGCCGATGCACACCCCGATGACGATCACGCGGGAGAACAGCGGCGTGGCGGCGATGATCGCGTCGAGCACGCCCGGGACGCCGACGCACTCGAACACGACGGGATGCTTGGGCTTGATCCCCAGAGCGTCGATGCCGCGCCACACGTGCTGCCAGGCGATCGGTAGGCGGCGCAGCTTCTCGACCGTCGACATCGCGAGCTCGACGACCTCGGGTATGGTCGTCAGATGGCCGCGGTCGGCGGCCGTGTACGGCGAGTCGCGCGCGGGGTCGACGAGGATGTCGGCGCCGCAGGCGGTGGCGAGCGCGCGGCGGCCGGGCAAGAAGTCACTGGCGACGATCATCTTCACGCCCCGGGCCTTCAGCGAGCAGACGACCGCCAGCCCGATCGGCCCACAGCCGATCACGATCGCCACCTCGCGCTTGCCGATCTCGCTACGGCGCACGGCATGCCACCTGATTGCCAGCGGCTCGGTCAGCGCGCTCATCTCGGGCAACAGCCCGTTGGGCACCGGCATCATCAGCGCCTCCTGGACGAGGACACGATCGGCGTAAGCGCCCGGGGCGGCCGCCGACAGCCCCGTCGCGTGCGGCGTACCCTTGCGGCGCATCAGGGGCAGAGCGACGACGTGCGTTCCGGCGGGGAGCTCCTGACGGCACCCGGTCCCGTACTCACCGACCGCGCCGGAGAACTCGTGGCCGAACACGACGCTCTGATCGGAGCGCATGTAATCGTCGTAGCCGACCTCGGTCAGGATCGCGGCATACTCGTCGCAGTGGTGGCGGGCGTGCAGGTCCGAGCCGCAGATCCCGCAACGGAGCACCTCGAGCACGACCTGGCCGGGCTCGGGGACCGGCTCGGGCACATCGGAGACGG
>JALYZB010000415.1 GCA_030945945.1 Actinomycetota bacterium
GTCGTCGCGGCCGCCATCGCGATCGCGATCGGGCTTGCGGTGTTCGGGCTGCTTCGTTACCCGGGTTTGCGGTCGGGCTGGTGGGCGGCCGATGTCACGGTGTTCCTGCTCGCGCTCGGCGTCCACGGCGCGCTTGGCGCCCGGCTCGCGCTCCTCGGCTCGCCAAGGGCCCGCCGCATCGGACTGGTGGCCGCGCTACCGGCCGCCGGCATGGCGGCGGCGGCCGCAGAGTCCTCCGGTGCGGTGTCTTACGCGCTGGCTCTCGCGGTCCCGGCGCTGCCCGCGGCTGCGGGATGGACAGCCACGCGCGTCGAGCATCGGGTCGGGAGCGGCGTCGTTGCTGCCGCAACGGCTTGCGTCCTGGCTTCTCTGTTGACGTTTAGCGCCTTCGTCATCGTCACATACATCCAGAACGGTGCAGCGCCGACCCCGGCACTGCTCGCGCAGTTTCATCACAGCGACGTGCGCGATTACGCGACATGGGCAGTCGGAGACAACCTCGGCGGAGCGACTTTCATGCTCGGCTTCGTCCTGCTCCTCGGCGCGAGCCTCGGAGTCGGCGCGGCGAGCGTTGCGCCGCCGCGCGTCTCCAGCCCCCGCCGCGCGCGCAGCTGAACCTGCCGCTGGCTCAGCGCAGCTGAGCGGCGATCTGGGCTACTTGGTCGGCGTTAGCGGGCGCGCGCGTGCCGTCGCGATCAAACAGCGTGTCCTCTAGGCCGACACGCACGTCTCGTCCGGCGGCAAGGCCGGCGTCGACGATCGCCCAGTTCGCCCGGGCGTCGCCATGCCACAGTCGCGGGCGGCCCAGCCCGGCGACGCGCTCGTCAATGGCATGCGCCAGCGACACCGCCCGGTCGTCATCGTGCTCGAAGATGACCTCGACGAGAATCCGGTGGACCCGCTCGGCCCACGGCGCCTGGAGCAGCACGTCGGCGTCTGAGAGGGTGAACACGCCGGCCTCGATCCCGATCCCGCATTCCAACAGGACGTGTCCGAGCTCAATCGCGCCCACCTCGGAGAGGTTGAGCGACACGACGTCCGGGGCGGCACGCCAGGCCCGAACCGCCTGCGCGCGGTCGGTGGCGTCACCGAGGTCGATGTCCTTCTGAGTCGAACAGGAAATCTCGAGCTCTGGGACGGCCGTGCGGACGGCCGCGACCACGGCATCGTGGCTATCGACAGCGAGTGACTCCACGCCATCCGACGCTCGGCGCGGGTGCAGATGCACCGACGCCGCCCCAGCCTTGAAGCAAGCACACGCGTCGAGTACCAGCTCCTCAAGCGTCACAGGCACGTCCGGATGATCCTCGCGAGCGAAGTCGCCGTTGAGCGCGCACTGGATCACCCCCCAAAACTTAGCGACCGCCCACCACAAAGACTGCCCCATTCAAGAATCACCGGCCGCCAGATCCGGCGTTGACGACCCGGTCGACGTGGCTGCTTCGATTCTGCCAACTCGAGAAGCGGAAGCGAGAAGCTCAGCCCTAACCCGACGATGCAGGGGTCTCCGGCGTCGTACCGCTGCTGCTGTCGTTGTCACAGCCGCGAGAATGCGCGGATGCGCGATGTTGGCGACAGCGGAAAGCTCCCGACAGGACTGGCTTCGTGTCCGAGCTGCGGCGCCATGTGCTCTGACATCGACGGCCCAACGCATCCGTACGTGGTCGCGTCCTCCGGCTGCTGGGCGGCGTTTGGCGCCCTTCAGGCCGACGAGACGGCGCGGTTCGGTTATCCGCCCGTTCACGGGCTGATCGTCGACGCGTACGCGGCATCGCACGAAGGTGAAGGCACCGAGCGGCGGGACCGTCAGTCAGTCTGTATCCACCTGATCGCGCTCTGTGCGGTCATCGACGGTGCCGAGACACCGCGCGGCCGAGTCATGCTCCTGCGGCGACTGACCAGACGAAAGGTCGAATGGCCCATGCTCAAGCGTCCCGCAGGGGTTCCGGACTGAGCCACGCGCACGTCGGCGGTGCCGGTGACGTCGACGACTACACCCAGCGTGCGCGGGAGTGGGCCGGCGCCATCTGGTCGTTCTGGTCCCCGGAGCACGATCGCATCAGAGCGATGCTCGAGGCGCAGCCCGCGACGCGTTGACACCCTGGACGCTGCGCCTGAGGTCATTTGCCCGCTCGAACTGCCGCTTTGCCGCCGCAACGAGCCCGAGCAGAAGTAACGAGATCAGACCCGGAACGGCGACAAAGGGGGAAGCGAAGATCTCCGACGAGCACGATTGCGATCTCCCGTGGGCAGACCTCTTGTACGGATGCAACCTAGTCGCCTGTCGGACCGCGTCGCGCGGCCCCGTCAGTGGCAACCCGGTCGTTTGCTACCGGCCAGGTCGTGCCGGAGCTGTGCGCACCGGACGAGCGAGGATACGAGATAGGCAAGGTCGATCACCGGCTCGAGCCCGAGCTCGGCGGCGAGTTTGAATGCGTCCGGGGATGTCGTTGACCACTCCGGCGGGAACGCGGGGGTCGGTCAGCCGCGAACATCGCTCCCCGTATTGGAGGGCAGATGGCGTGGGCGGTTCGGAACCTCGAACATGTGGACCGTGCCGGATTCTCGGGAGCGATCTTCTCGCCGTAACGCGGCCGTGTTGTTTGCGTTGGGCTCGATGATGAGCGCCCAGTTGGGGGCTGCGCTCTCGCGTCCGTACTTTCATCGTCTCGGCCCGGCGGGTGTCGTGTGGATTCGGCTTGTGTTCGCTGGCGTCGCGCTGTTGGTGTATGCCCGTCCGTCGTTGACCCGCCGCTCCCGACGCGAGCTGTTGACGGCCGGCGCGCTTGGCGTCGCGTCGGGCGTGTTGATGCTTGCCTTCTTTGAGGCGATCGCGCGGATCCCGTTGGGGATCGCCGTCGCGATCGAATTCTTGGGACCGCTTGGCGTGGCCCTGGTTGGGTCGCGTCGGCTGCTTGATGGTTTGTGGGTCGCGTTGGCGGCTGGCGGTATCGCGCTGCTCACCCTCGGGCATCCGACCGGTGCAGCGCTCGATCCGCTCGGGGTGGCGCTGGCGCTGGGTGCTGCCGCAGGCTGGGCGGCGTACATCGTCCTGACTCAGCGCGTGGGCCGCAGCTGGCCAGGGACCGACGGTCTAGCCGTGTCTCTCGGCGTAGCGGCAGTCGTCACCGCGCCGTTCGGTCTTGCTGGAGGGACAGCACGTTTTGCGCATCCGTCACTCCTGCTCGCAGGCCTCGGGTTAGCGGTGCTTCTACCCTTGGCACCGTTTCTGCTCGAGTTCGCGGCGCTGCGACGCCTGCCCACCCGCGTCTTTGGGGTGCTGATGAGCCTCGAGCCAGCGATCGGAGCGCTAGTCGGACTGATCGTGCTCGGGCAGGGACTCGCGATCGCCGGCATCGGAGCTATCGCCTTGATCATCACCGCCAGCCTCGGCGCGACGGTCACCAGCCGCAGTGATGCGGCCACGGTCATCGTGGTCTAGCTGTCCTCTCGGTCCGAGTTGGCGATTGCATCGAGGATGGCGCCATCGCGGAGGACTTCTTCGGTTCTGTTCTCCCGCGATCTCCTGAAAACGGTGTGAGTCTCGTTGTGGGGTGGCGAGATAGGCCCGGATCGCGTCGCTCAGGTCGGGACCCTGTGGAAGATGCCCGCGGCGGATGGCTTGGCGGTGAGCGGTGAAAAGAAACACCCGACCCTACCCCGCTGCATGGCCAGACGCACACCGTCGAGGCCCGTCAAGCCATAGGTTGCGGCGCATGCTTCGCGCGACAAGCAGTCGTCCGGAGCTCAAAGGTCAGACGCCTGCGTTCACGCAGGCCGAGCCGTCTGCCGGCGCGCCTTCTGGCCACTCCGGACTCCTGCTTCGGGTCAAGCGGGTGGGGAAGCAGCAGTAGATCCCTGGCGCCCCAGTCGGCGACAAACTAGAACTATCGATCGCGGCTCTCGGCGCGGTCGATCCCGCTCCGCACGAGCGGTCTCGGACCGGTCGGTCGCATCGCTTTGGCGTCTGGTTGCGCGACGCGCGCGTGCAGAGTTTCAGCGCGCCAGGTGGTGATCCAGGTGACCGAGCGGCACCGACTGGCTCACGCGATGTACTGGATGATGTAGTAGCCGTAGGCAGCGAGGGCGAAGATAACGATCCATCCGCCGATGAGAAGCGTTGTCGACGCCCCGCTGCGTTGATCGAGTGCCGCCTGGGCGTGCTGCTGCGCGGCGGGGTGCCTTTCGAGATCGTCGACGAGCAGTCGGTAGGCGGGCGGGTGCCACCACGCGCCCTTTCTGCCCTTGGCCACTCGCCGACGGGCGAAGTAGACGGTGTTGGAGTGAAGAACCGGATCGAT
>JALYZB010000440.1 GCA_030945945.1 Actinomycetota bacterium
CTCGTCGCCCTCGCCGCCCCGACCGGAAAGGCCGCGGCCCGGCTGCAGGAGGCCGTCCGCGTGGAGGCGGCCGCGCTCGATGTCGCGGTTCCGATCCGCGCACAGCTGCTCGAGCTCCGGGCCACGACGCTGCATCGCCTGCTCGGCTGGCGGCCGGGCAGCAACAGCCGATTTCGTCATGACCGGCGCCGGCGCCTGGCCCACGACGTGGTGATCGTCGATGAGACCTCGATGGTCTCGCTGTCGCTGATGGCCCGGCTGATCGAGGCGCTGCGCGAGGATGCGCGGCTGGTGCTCGTCGGGGATCCGGGGCAGCTGGCCTCGATCGAGGCGGGGGCCGTGCTCGGTGACATCGTCGGACCGGCCGGCGATGAGCCCGGACCGCCTGACGCTGAACCGGCCGGCCGCGCGGGCCACGGCTTCGGGGCGGGGATCGTCGTGTTGGACCGCGTTCACCGCTTCGGAGGCGGAATCGCCGAACTGGCGACCGCCATCCACCACGGTGACGCCGTCGCGGTGCTCGCGCTGCTGCGCTCCGGGCGCGAGGACGTGCAATGGATCGAGGCCGACGTCGCGCAGGAGGCGGCGCTCGACCCCGTCCGGGCCGGCGCCCTGGCCAGCGCCCACGCGGTCATCGACGCCGCCCGGGCCGGCGATGCGCCGGCCGCGCTTGAGGCGCTCAGCGGGTTTCGGATCCTCTGCGCGCACCGGCGCGGGCCGTACGGGGTGACGAGCTGGACCGCACGGATGGAGGGCTGGCTGGAGGCCGAGCGCACGGGGCTGGCCACAACCGAGCGCTGGTACGTGGGACGGCCGCTGCTGGTGACCGAGAACGACTACGAGCTCGGCCTGCACAACGGCGACACCGGCGTGGTCATCGCCGGTGAGGGACGCGTCCAGGCCGCCTTTGCCCGGGGCGGCGCCGCGATGCCGTTCAGCCCCAGCCGGCTGGGCGCCGTGGACACCGTCTACGCGATGACGATCCACAAGAGCCAGGGCTCACAGTTTCAGGCCGCCGCCGTGCTGCTGCCCGAACCGGGGTCGCGGCTGCTCACCCGCGAGCTGCTCTACACGGCGGCGACCCGGGCCCGGCGCCGGCTGATCATCGCCGGGACCGAGGCCGCCATCCGCGGCGCCGTGGAGCGTCCGGTCGCCCGCGCCTCGGGACTGCGGGTGCGGTTGTGGGGTCAGGGTTCGGCTGTGGGGTGAGGGTTCGGCGGTGGGGTGAGGTCCGGCGGGATGACGATCAGGTGCGTAGGCGACGCCGGCTCGCGCGGCTGATTTCTTGCCTCACCTCGCGCCCTGATTAGGGCGTGCTACGAACACGGTCTCATGCACACACATGCTCCCACGCAAGAGTTCAGACCCGAGGTTGGTGAAAGAAATCGCTCTTTTGCGGACCCGACACCCCCAGTGCGAGCCCAGGCACGCCCAAGCCAGACCCCCTAGACGGGCGCTTGGGCCGCGGCCGCCTGGTCCTGCAGGCCGGCCTCGCGGGCCAGGGACGCCCCGATCCGGCGGGCCATCCGCGGCGCGGCCAGGATGATGACCAGGCCGATCACCAGCCAGATCCCCACCCACAGCGGGAAGCGGCTGTACGGGAACGGCACGCCCTGGACGTTCTTGTACAGCGTGTAGCCGAGGAAGACGATCCCCAGCAGCGGGATGATGATCTCCCCCAGCGGCGCCAGGCGGGTGGCGCGGAAGAACAGGTGGCGGATCGCCCCGACGCTGGTCACGATGTAGGCGACGAGCAGGCTGAGCACGCCGATCGTGCCCGGGTAGAAGAAGGCGTTGACCGCGCTGACATTGGCGATCCGCTGGATCACGATCGCGGCGACGCCGATCACGAGCACGACGGTCAGGGCGCCGGCGGGGGCGCCGGTCCGCGTCGAGGTCCGGCCCAGTGCCCCGCCGAGCGGGGTGTCGCGGCTGAGCGCGTAGAGGATCCGGGCGCCCGCGGTGGCCGCCCCCAGTCCCGACGCGAACGCGCTCACGGTCGCGCCGAGGTTGATGAGATCAGACATGGTCGAGCCGACGTAGGTCTTGGCCAGGTCGCCGAGCGGGGCGGCCGAGGTCGCGAACGCCTTGGCTCCCCCGGCATTGGCGCCAAAGCCCCAGGTCTGCACGAGGATGCAGAGGATGTAGA
>JALYZB010000444.1 GCA_030945945.1 Actinomycetota bacterium
CAGGCACTCGCCTGCGGACAGATCATCGGCGTTGCTCACGGGTTCCTGGGCGACCGGGAGCAGTACGACGATCCGGGCAATTCGATGCTTGACCTCGTGCTCATGCGGCGTCGCGGCCTACCGATACTGCTGTCGGTGGTGTACATCGAAGCCGCTCGCAGAGCCGCAATTCAAATCGCCGGCGTTGGTCTGGCCGGCCACTTCGTGATCGGTCACTTCGGCGCAGACCCGCCCGTGCTGCTGGATCCTTTCGCTGGGGGCGCCCAGGTCAAGACTGATGCGCCGCGAGCGGCCGTCAGGCCCTGGCGAGCGGATGAGATCGTGATGCGGATGCTCAACAACCTCGTGGCGGCCTATGACCGGCGGGGCAACCTCGGCGCCGCGATCCACGCCGCCAGGTTGCGTCTAGCGCTTCCGGGCAGAACGTCGCAGCGCGACATGCTGCAGGCCGAACTCCAAGCCATTCAAGCGCGACTCAACTGACCCGCACCCGTCTGACAAGGCGCTGGCCTCGCAGCTTCTGCTTCGCGTCCACGAGCGGGGCGAGCAGCAGCCACCACCCGCACTCCCCGAACGGCGACGAAGCAGGTGCGAGGTGATGATTGCTCCCTCGTCCCGCGCTGAGGGTGTCTCCCCAGTACCGGGTCAGGATGGGCCGTCGGACGTAGGAAAGCGGGACCATGCAATCAGCTCCATCGCAGTAATGCGCGTGAGCCACACGCGGTAACGAGATGTCGGTGGGAACTGACGGCGCTATGGCCCAGTGCCCAGAGGTGCTCCGCCGAATCCCACCTCGTTGCCTTCGGGATCTCGGTACAGCACCTTTGCGAACGCCGATGGGGTATGTCTCGTGCTCGTCGGGCTCAAGCCCGCGGGCAGCGATCGCGGCAACCTGCGCGTCGAGATCGTCAACGAAGAGCGTCACGACGCAGCTGCTGTGCTGTCAGCGTGCTCCACAACGTAGACCGACCGGTCCTCGGCAAGCGTCCATACCGCCTCGGCGGCGTGGGGAAAGAACGACGGCTCGCCAAGCAGCCGGTCGTACCAGGGCCGCACCGCTTGAAAGTCCTGCACGCGCAGACCGCGAAGAGGTGCTGGGACATCATCGCGAGTCTATGTCGTGCGGCCGCTCGGACACTCGCTTCATTCCAGGAGAACCCGCGCCGGACGGGTTCATGATCGAGCTTGCCAACCAGGGCGTGTGGACAGCGCCCCGGCGACACGCCCGTACTTCTGCTTCAGGTCCTCCGATGACTGAAGCGGAAGCGCGAGCCACACAGCCACCTGGGCGACCAAGCAGGTGCGACGTGATTAGCCCTCTGCCCCGTCGCGGTCACCCAGACTTCCGTGTGGAGTGGGCGAATTGGTTCTGAACGCGAGCCACCCGCGGAGCCCGCGATCCAGGAGTCGGGCCGTCAGTAAGCCTCGATCAGTTGGTTGAGCTGACCCCGCTACTCGGACTCGCCGAGGACCTTGATCAGGACCTGCAGGAGGCGCTGGGTGGTGTCCGCGCCCTGGGATCCGTGGTGGGGGTTGAACTCGGCTACCGTGAGCGCGCAGACACGTTCATCGCGGAGCAGCGCAATCAGTATCTCTTCGCATGCCCTCAGCGATGGGGCGGCGCCGCGATCCGTGTTCTCGGCCAGCGGCGCGTCGAGGAAGTCGACGAGGTCGACGTCGAAGTGGACGGCCAAACGGTCACAGGCCGTGAGCGGAGAGAGGGCGGTTCGAGCGCTGCCTAGCGGGTCAGAGGCGGTGCTCCGCACGTCGACCACGGGCAGCCTGCGCTCGGCGAGCACCTCAGCCTCAAAGTCACTGTGCGGGCCGAGTCCGAGGAAAGTGATCTGTCCGGCGCTCAGCATCGGACGCTGACCGGCGAGCGCAGCCAGTCCATCGACGACACCGTCGAGGTCGAGCATGTGCGCTACCCCCATCCAGTCCAGGGCGCCGTCGACTGTGCTGCTGGGCACGTTGAGATCAGCGTGCCGATCGACGTAGACGAGGCCCAGCCGTGCGCTTCGCTCCAGTAATCCGGCGACGGTGCCGACCCCAACGGTGCAATCTCCTCCGAGGACCAGAATCGTTTCCCCGGCTGGAGCTGAGCGGACCAGCGACGCGACTTCGCTGGCGCGATCGATGACCGCGCCCGCGTTCGCGGCCCGCGGACTCTCGGGGTCCGGCCGCCATCGAAATGGGCTCACCTGCCCGCCAGTGTGCACCGTGACACCCACCGCTTCCAGCCCCTCGCACAAGCCCGCGTCAAGCAGGGCGCGGGGACCGTCCTCCTGACCGGAGCGCATAACCGCCGGCGCTCGTCGGGGCCTCGATGAGGGTGACCGGCCGCATCAGCACATCATCGCCCAAACTGGGGCCGTTCAGCAGCTCACCCGGCCTTGGTCCTCAGGCCGACCCCCGCTGCCCGCGCTGAACAAGATCCGGGTCCAGTCGAAAGACATCGGCGGGTCGATCCTGTGCCACCGGCCGCAGCTAGCGTTCTCGAAACCTGACGTGGCCTCGGCGGACCGCGCAATCATCTAACTGCCGCTTCGAGTCGGTCGCGCCCCGGAGCGGTAGCCGTTGCGGGGCTGCCGGTGCGGCGACGACGCAGGCACCACCACGGCAGACTGCTCGTAGCTGGTTGATCGGTAACCGGGCGTCTGGCGGACTTGAAGTCCACGCCGGTGATGCGGGGCTGGGGGGGCCGCTCGAACTAACCTTGTCCCCGCCCTCTACATACGTAGACTTGGTGCTGTGCCAACCGACAGGCTTTCCCCCCAGACCAGAGGTGTGCTGCAGGCGCTGGCCCAGGGCACAGCGCAGTGGCAGCATGGCTATGACCTGCTTCGGGCAACGGGCCTGAAATCGGGGTCGCTGTATCCGATCCTGATGCGGCTGGCGGAGCGTGGGTGGCTTGAGGCGAGCTGGGAGCAGGATCCGCCGTTGGGCCGGCCTCGCCGGCACCTGTATCGCCTGACGGCCACGGGCGAGCGGGCGCTCAACGCGAGACCCTCGGACGCAGCCCACCGCCTGCCGGCAGCGCGAACTGTCAGCAGCGCCGGATGATGTGGGTCATTGCCATCTTCGTGCTCGCCGCGGCGGTGGCCGGGGTTCTCGGCGCGATCAGGCGGGCCGGCGGCGGC